>CALBET010000521.1 GCA_937888665.1 uncultured Acidobacteriota bacterium | reverse complement strand
GCGGCCGCATCGCCGCTCTCGGTGCGGCGCGGGACTTTCACCACGGGCTGCTAGGCAGTCGTCGGCGCAGGTCGCCGGCGACAAGCCGCGCACATGCGCGGCTCGCGCGCGAGGAGTGGGGCCTTCGGGGCCCCCGCGTAGCGCGCGCGGGGGTTCGGGGCGAAGCCCCGTCCAATAAAGGACACACCATGACAGACCGACGTAAGAACCTGTGTGACCTGAGCGGCGTGTCGCGTCGTCAGGCGCTCAAGATCGGCGCCCGCGGCCTGGGCCTCGGCATGCTTGGCGGCCTCGGCCCGTTGCCACCGCTATTTGGGGCGGCGTCCGAAGCGCTCGCCGCCACCGAGGGCAAGATCCTGGTCGTCTTCGAGTGGTTTGGGGGCTACGACGGCCTGAGCACCTTTGTCCCGTATGGCGATGACGCGTTGTATCGACAACGGCCCAACATCGGCGTGCGCGAGTCCGATGTCATCAAGGTCGATGAGCACTTCGGTTTCCAGCGCTCGATGGTCGGCATGCACCGGATGTGGGACGAGGGCAAGCTCGCCGTCATCCACGGCGCCGGCTACGACCAGCCATCGTTTTCGCACTTTGCCTCAAGCTCCTACTGGCACACCGGCGCCCCCAACAGCGGCGAGCCGTATGGCTGGTATGGCCGCACGGCCGACGCGCTCGATCCGTCGGGCACGTCCAACTACTTGGTGAACATCGCAGACGCCCAAACCCTGGCCGTGCGCGCGCGCGACCACGTGCCGGTTGTCTTCAACGATCCGAACGCGTTCGGTCGGGACCTGCTGAGCCCGGAGCGCTCCGCCATCGCGCAGTTGGGCAACGGACAGACACCTCGGGGTGATGTGCACAAGTTCCTGTTGGACGTGAACCAAAGCGCCCGCGAGGCCTCGGCGCTGGTCCGCCAGGCCTGGCAGAACTACAACGGCACCCGCAACCCTGATCTGCGGCTGCTCGACCTCGACAAGGTGGTGGCGCTGATCGAGAACGACTTCCCGGCGCGGCTCTACTATGTGCGCCTCCGGAACAGTCTGTTCGACACCCACGTCAACCAGGAGAGCCCGCACAATCGGCAGGTGCAGTACTGCTCAGACGCGGTGTGGGGATTCTTCGAAGAGATGAAGCGCCTCGGCAAACAAGACGAGGTCGCCATTCTGGTGCACAGCGAGTTCGGCCGACGCGTGCCGGAGAACACCGGCCTCGGCACCGATCATGGCACCGCCAACGTCTCCTTCGTGCTCGGGGGCGGCGTGACCGGCGGTCAGTACAGCACCCCGCCCAGCTTGACCGAGCTGGTGCACGGGGACAACTTGCAGCACACCACGGACTTCCGGCGCGTGTATGCCACCCTCATCGAAGAGTTCCTGGGCTACTCGAAGTCGGAGGACATCCTGGGGAGCAAGTTCGAGACCCTGGGCATGTTCACCTAGGCGTTGTTAGCACCCTCCTAGCGTCCTGCACGAGTGATTCGTGAGGCGGCTACCGCGGGGGCGCAACCATCTTGGTGATGCGGCCCACGGCGGTGTCGCCGGCATAGAGGTTGTCATCCTGGTCCATGACCCAGTAGCTGGCTTCGATGAACTGGCCCACGCCGATCCCCATGCCGTTGCCGATCGCGCCGAGCACCTTCCCGTTCCGGTCCAGCTGCAAGAACTGACCGTCCTGCCCGCTGGCCATCCATGGCCGGCCGTGCGAATCAAAGTAGAGCGCGCACGGAAGATTCCGCATGGGCAGTGTCTTGCGGAACGTGCCGTCGCCCGCGTAGACGACGATACGGTAATCCTCGCGGTCACCGATCCAGACGTCACCGTTTGCCGGATCGACCGCAAGCCCATGAGCCGAGTTGAATTTGCCTGGTCCGGCCTCGTTTCCGAACCACTGATTGATGAAACCGCCGTTCCTGTCGAGGTGTAGAATTCTCGAGGCGCCGATGTTGTTGGCCGGATCATCTGAACCGGTGTCGTTGGGACTCTCGTTCCCGTGCCCCTGGCCGATATAGACATCGCCGGCAGGACCGAAGGCGACCATCACCGGTTGCCATAGCAGCCGGTGGCCGGCCGCTTCATCCCAATCCCCTCGGCGTCCCGTTTCGCCGACGGTCAAGAGGAGTTCACCCTCCGGACTCAGCTTCATCACCGTGGCGCCATTCGTGGCCGTGATCCAGACATTGTCCTCGGCATCGACCGCCATGCCGTGCGCCTTGTCCTGGTAGCCGATCACCTCCGGGTCAACGGTCAGGATAAGGCGGTACTCCGGATCGAACTTGAAGAGTTGCGGCTTGCCGGCCGCCGCGCGCTGAAACACCCAGAGGTGCTGGGTCGAATCCAGGGCCACCGCCGGCACCCCACCCAATCCGGGAGGCAACATGTCGGGGTAGGTGAACGTGTACCCCAGCGTTTGTTCCCACTGGACACGTTGGAGTTCCTGGCGCCGGCGGCCAAGTCGGTTGCCGCAGATTGGCGAGTGGCTGCATCCCGGTGTCCCTTCAGCGGACGTCCGGTAATCGCCAGCTTCGCTGCGAGGCACTACCGTGACCGTGCCGTCCGGCGCGACGACCGTTCGTCCACCCGGGTCGGGAAATGACCCCTGCAAAAACCACCCCGGTGACCCGTCGACGGCGGGTCCTTTAGAGGGAGGCGGTGTTTGAGAGGATGCCGACGCCGCGAGAAGCATCAGCCCGAGCGCTGTCGTGGTAACTCCGGCGACATGACGTCTGGTCATCTCAGTTCCAGCATTCCGTGGTGACCTGGTCAGGCGCAAGCCTCGGTACGCGTGGGCCGTCGCCGGCGATCTGTGACGGTGTCCTATTCCTGCGGCACCGGCTTGCCAAGCGACGGGACGCCCGGCGGTCGCTCGGGCTCAGGGCGGGCGGCGGGCTGGTCCGGCGTGACGGGGACGGGCACGGCCTCGACCGGTGCCGGCGCCGCAAGCGGCTGCCCCGAGATAATCTGTCTGACCTGCTCGCCGGACAGCACTTCGCGGGTCAGCAACTCTTCGGCGATCTGCCGCAGGGCGCTCTTCTGCTCCGTCAGAATCAAGCGGGCGCGATCGTAATTCTCCGTGACGATTCGCTTGATCTCTCGGTCGATGGTGTTCGCGGTGCCCTCGCTGTAGGGCTTCTGTTGGCCAAAGCCGCGCCCCAGGAACACCTGCTCCTCTTTTCGACCGAACGTCAAAGGCCCAATGACCTCGCTCATGCCCCACTCGCACACCATGCGGCGCGCGAGGTCGGTCACGCGGTCAAGGTCGTTACCGGCGCCGGTGGTCACCGCGGTGTTGGTGAGTTCCTCGGCAATACGGCCACCCAGCAGCACCGCGAGCCGGTCATGCAGATGTTCAGCCGAGTAGTTGTGCTTGTCGTCGACCGGCAGCTGTTGCGTCACCCCGAGCGCCTGGCCTCTCGGGATGATCGTCACCTTGTGGATCGGGTCGGCGTGCTCCAGCACCGAGCCCAGCAGGGCGTGGCCCGCCTCGTGGATCGCCGTGATCTGTTTCTCCTCATCGTTGATCACGAGCGACCGGCGCTCCGAGCCCATCATCACCTTATCCTTGGCGAATTCAAGGTCCTGCATCATCACGGTTTTCTGGTTGTAGCGCGCCGCGTGGAGCGCCGCCTCGTTGACGAGGTTGGCCAGATCCGCGCCGCAGAAGCCGACGGTGCCACGTGCCAGCACGCGGAGATCGGCATCATCCGCGAGCGGTATTTTGCGCGTGTGCACCTCAAGAATGCCGGCCCGGCCCGCGACATCTGGTCGATCGACCGCGATCCGGCGGTCGAAGCGTCCGGGCCGCATCAACGCCGGGTCCAGCACATCGGCACGGTTGGTGGCCGCCATCAGGATGACCCCTTCGTTCGACTCGAACCCGTCCATTTCCACCAACAACTGGTTCAGGGTCTGCTCCCGCTCGTCGTGGCCGCCGCCGAGACCAGCGCCGCGATGCCGGCCCACCGCGTCAATCTCGTCGATGAACACGATGCACGGCGCGTTCTTCTTGCCCTGTTCGAACAGGTCGCGCACCCGGGACGCGCCGACGCCCACGAACATCTCGACGAAATCAGAGCCGCTGATCGAGAAAAACGGCACGTTGGCCTCGCCAGAGACGGCGCGCGCGAGCAGGGTTTTCCCGGTCCCTGGAGGCCCCGTCAGCAGGACGCCTTTCGGGATCCGCCCACCCAATTTTTGAAATTTTTGCGGCTCGCGAAGGAAATCGATGATCTCCTGCAACTCCTCCTTCGCCTCGTCGACACCGGCGACGTCCTTGAACGTCACCTTCTTTTGCGTGCTTGGTGACTGCTTCGCCCGGCTCTTGCCGAACGACATCGCCATGTTGCCACCGCTCTGGGCCTGCCGCATGTAGAAGACCACGAAGCCGATGATCAACAGCATCGGCCCCCAGCCGTACAGCAGCGTCATCCAGGGGCTGGGCGTCTCCGGCCTGGCCTGAATCACGACGTCGCGCTCGATCAGTGTGTTGGCGAGCCCGTCGTACTGGACTGGCGCGTAGGTGCGGAATGGCTCGCCGCTCAGCGAGGTGCCGATGATCTCGTTCCCGGTGAGCTCCACGCGATCGACCTGACCGGTCTCGACCAATCGCATGAATTCACTGAAGCTGAGTGGGGCCTCCCCGGTTCCAAACTGGGACGAGGCGCTCCCGATCAACACCACCGCCACCACCAGCAGCATCCAGAACAGCCGGCGGCGCATCATCGAGTTCACGAGTTGTCCTCAAGAGGCATAGTCACGTCCCCTGTATTATTCCTCAATCGTCATGATTTTGCCTCTTTCTGACCGCCGTCGTGTTCCGGGCATAGCCACGACGGGTCACGCTACCGCCGCTTGCGCGTGTTGTCGAACGGGACGTTTTTGCACCACGCACCATACGGTCGGTCGAGCCCAGCCCGGTCGATCGATGGCCGCCCGGCGAGACCGAGGCCGGTCAGCACCCTGTCGAGCCGCTCGCCACTCAGTGTCATCCCGGCCAGTCCTGCCCTGATGCGGGGACTCGCCTCAGCGAACCCGCAGGCCGTCGCTCACGGCGTCAAAGAATGCCCAGGCGTCCACCACGGCGCCTCCGGTCGGCCGAGGCTGGGCACTCCAGACCACGACGACGACGTGCATGGCCGGATTGATGTAGAGGAACTGCCCATGGATGCCTTGTCCCGCATAGGCGCCCTCGCGCCGGGCCGCTGCCGACGTGCCGGGCCACCAGAGGTAGCCGTAGTCCAACGCCGCCCCGCCGCGCAGCACCTTGGGCGTGGACGCCTCACGCATCCAACCGTCCGGCAGTATCGACTCTCCAGACATGACCCCGTCCTGCAGCACGAACAGTCCGAGGCGACCGTAGTCTCGCAGGGTCGCGCTGAATCCGCTCCCCCCGATTTCGACCCCACCGGGCGATTCAAGCCACCACGTGGCGTCCGCCTCCATCCCAAATGGTTCCCAGATTCGCTCGTGCAGGTACTCCGACAGGGGCCGTCCGAGTGCGCTCCGCAGCACTTCGGCGGCGACCTGCGTCTCGCCGGTGTTGTACCGGTTCACGGTACCAGGGTCGGCCGCCCTGGGCAGCGCCCGCATAATGGCCAGCGCCCCTCCGGGCTCCTGGCCAATCTGCGCCTCCAGGAGGTCCCGCCGGTCGGATTCGGGATCGGTGTACGTCTCGGACCACCGAACACCAGACGCCATCATCAGCACGTCGCGCAGCGAGACGCCGTCGTACGCGCTCCCAATGAGCGATGGCACATACCGGGTCACCGGATCCGCGAGGCTCCCGATCAGGCCCTCTTTCAAGGCTGCCCCGAAGAGCGTGGCCGTGACGGACTTGGCGACCGACATCGACATCCAGCGGGTCTGTTCGGTATTGCCAAACCGGTAACGCTCGAGCTTGACGCGACCATCCTGCAGCACGAGCAACCCGGCCACGCGGTTCACCTCCAGAAACTCGTCCAGGTCGTATCCGACGCCCTCGTCGGTGATCGTGATCGGCGGGAGGGGTTCGGCCGCGGGCCGCAGGGGAACGGGACGTGATGACCGTGCAATGGTGGCGGACGGGAAGAGACGGTCGATGTTGCGGAACGTGCGCACCGCCATCTCCGGAGACAACGCGCCGTCGTAGATCTCCCGGACAGTGCCGATCGGTTCCTCGGCGTGGGGGTACGGCTCCCCTTGCCCTTGCCCCTGCGCGTGCGTCGGCAGGCAGGCGAGGGTGAGGCCCAACGCGGCCAGCAGCGGGAGTCTCAGTGTCTGCATGGAGGTCTCACGACAAGGCCTCGTGGCATGACGCGCCACGGGACCACCGTGATCTCGCCGATCGCCCACGGATGGTCCGTGCAGTGGTAGAGAAACGTGCCGGGCTCCTCGAAGGTGACAAACTCCCAGGCCGCAGGCTCGAGAGCCTTG
>CALBET010000520.1 GCA_937888665.1 uncultured Acidobacteriota bacterium | reverse complement strand
GCAGGCCTTCAGGTCTGCGAACGGACGGCACCACCCGGTGGCGCAGGCCTTCAGGTCTGCGAACGGACGGCACCACCCGGTGGCGCAGGCCTTCAGGCCTGCGATCGCACGGCACCATCCGGTGGCGCGGCTAAAGCCGTGCGCCACCGACGGAGCCGTGCGCCACCGACGGAGCCGTGCGCCACCGGTATCGCTGGCGCGGCCCGACCATGACATCCAGCTACGAAACGGGCCAAAGTGGTGAGAGACGCTGATAGCATGGACGCCGGACTACCGAGGAGAGACAGATGACCAAGACATGCATCGTGGCGTTAGTCGGTGTGGTGGCAGTGCTGACATCGGTGCCGGTGCCGTCCCTGGCTCAGTCCGCAGATGGGCAACGAATGCGGACGGTCGATGGGCATCCGGATATCTCCGGCACGTTCACGTTCCGGACGTTGACGCCCATGCAGCGGCCCGAGCAGTTCGCCGGCCAGGAAACGCTCAGCTCCGAAGAAGCGGCTGCATTCGAGGCGGCGGAGCGCACGCGTCAGAATCGTGACCTGTTCGACCCCGAGTCCGGCCAACCGAGCGCTGGTTATCAACCGCGAGCCTCGGGTGGCGTCCTGTCGTACAACGAGTTCTGGTACGAGCGGGGTGTCGAGCTCACCGCTGACAAGCGGACGTCTCTCATCGTCGACCCCCCGACCGGACGATATCCGCCACGGACTGACGCCGGCCGACGCGCCGGCGAGGAGCGCGCCGCTTACCGGCGCGAACATCTGTACGACTCCTACGAGAATCGTGGACTTGGGGACCGGTGCATCATGTTCGGCAAGTCCGGTCCACCGATCCGGTCCGGTGCGTACAACAACAACCTGATGATTTTCCAGACCGCGGACCACGTGACGATTCTCACGGAGCAATCGCGGATCGCTCGCATCATCCCGATCGACGATCCCTCCAGGCCTCACGTCGAGCAGTTCGCGGGTGTGTCACGTGGCCGTTGGGACGGAGAGACGCTCGTGATCGAGACGGCGCAGTTCCGTGACTGGGGGGACGGGCAGCACCACCCAGAGATGCGTCTGGTGGAGCGGCTGACGCGGCTCGATCCGGATACCGTCGCCTACGAGTACACGGTGACCGACCCGAGCGTGTACACCGCGCCGTACACGGTGGCGATGCCGTTCCGGCGGACCGACGGTCCGCTCTTCGAGTACGCCTGCCACGAGGGGAACATCGGGCTCCACGGCATCCTGGCTGGGGCGCGGAATCTCGAGCGGCTTGGACGCGAGCTACGGCCGTAAGTGTGAGATCGCGTCGGCCGGGCGCACGGACTTTACGCGTCAGCTGCCTCTTTGGCGAGCGCCAAGGAGAACTGGCAGTGTCGGACGAACCCCAGGGACTCGTAGACACGAATGGGCAGCCTTGGTTGTCGACCCGGACGTTCAATCCGATGGTGTCGACGCTGGTGAGGGCCTCCAAGAAGGCGTTCATGACTCGGCGTCCGAGCCCGCGTCCACGGTGATCGCGACGGGTATAGACGTTGCCGATGGCGGCGACGCCCTCACGGCGCGATAGCAGATGCGTGCCGGCGGCCGCCACGAGCGCGTCGCGGTGATAGATTCCGAAGAACACCCATCAGTCACCATCGACGGGAAAAAGAAGTCAGGCGCTTCCCCGCTCCCGTCGCCATCGGCGTAAAGGAGCCGCAGAGAGCCGGCACGTCGGTCGCGCCCAGCCGAGTCGCGGCGGGACGGTCCAGCTGAGGGGGCCTCGCACTCCAGCTCAAGCGCCACATCGAACGCACGTCGGTTGCCAAGGCGTGCTGCGCAACCTCCTCCCGCACGCTGCCCGCGCCCATCGCGAAGGGAAAACCCGTGTCGAAGTCATACAGGACGAGGGTCAGGTCCGGCGCGAACCACTGAGTCTTGGGGACCATGTGCGGCTCGAGATCGCCGAGCGCATACACGCTCCATACGGGGTC
>CALBET010000519.1 GCA_937888665.1 uncultured Acidobacteriota bacterium | reverse complement strand
AAGCCGAGTGGTTTGGGGCTGCTGCTGGATCGACTCATGAATAGATCGGGCTAGCGCTGCACCCTTCTCAGCTCGCGCCAGGGGATGGCAATCGGAGCCTCCCTCCATGAACACCGTGGACGCGTGGTGCAGCAATCACTCCATCGCCGCGGACGCCATCAAGTCGTCCAAGAAGACCGGTGATGCGCTTCGGCGCTAGGCTGGATGGAGCCCCAATCGGAGCTCGCGAGTCAGCACTCGTCTGCAGTTCGAGTCCCGCCTGGCGTCCGCCGAGCCCCCTGCCGAACGGCTTCCGATTGGCTCAGCTTCTCTTGTTCAGCGGTCCGGGAAAGCCTAATATTCCGCGGTTCGATCCTTACCTCCCGAATCATGACCGACAAAAAAACAGCCCTAATCACAGGCGTGACAGGGCAAGACGGGAGCTATCTCGCAGAGCGGCTACTGTCGAAGGGCTACTCCCTCCACGGGCTTGTCCGCAGATCGAGCCGGTTCACCACGGAACGCATTGATCACCTGCACATCGGCGACAACCCGAGTCCTGACTTCCATCTTCACTATGGGGATCTGTCCCACGCGGGAGCATTGCGCAATGTCCTCGACGATCTGCGACCCGACGAGGTGCGACCCGACGAGGTCGACAACCTCGGGAGCGAGAACGAGGCGAAGCCCAGTGGTTTGGGGCTATTGGCAAATGGACTCATGAATAGGGCGGCCTAGCCTCGGGCTTGGTGCCGTGTCATCACATGAAGATCTTACTAGACAACTCAGCTCTCTATCTGCCCAAGTGTGGCATTCAACGGTATGCCGAGTGCGTCATTGAAGGCTTGATAGATCAACTGGGAGAAGAGAGTGTGATGTGGCTGCCCGTTACGCGCTTGATCGAGTTCTCCGAAATCAGCGAACTCTTCTCTTCCAACCTCCACAAGCACTGGAATGTGTACGATCGAGTGGTGTCCAGGCTCTTCTGTGCTGTCCGGTACAGGTACGACAAGGTGAACCAGGTGGTGAAGAACGAGCCCGGACATGGGGCTCTCTCGCCGATCCGACTACGGCGAGAGTTGCTTCGCGTTGGAAAGGACCTAGCGAAGTCTCTCTTCTGTGAGCAGCGCATCCTCCGGAATTGCCTCCAAGGGCATACCCTCTATCACAGCCTTCACGGATTCATTTCCGAGACAGTCAAAGCCCTCGGAATGCGCTATGTCATCACGATTTATGACATCATCCCGCTGCTGCACCCGGAGCTCTTGGAGAAGGGTGACAAGTACTGCGACAAGCGCGACAAGAAAGGGATTCTGGCGTTGTCGGAAGACGACGTCGTGTTCACCATTTCGGAATACTCCAAGATGGACTTGTGCAACTACAACGCGCGCCTCAATCCCGAGAACGTACATGTGATTCACCTGGGTGCTGCCGATCTGTTTCGACCAACAACGGACCCAGAGGAAACGGAACGGGTGCACCGCAAGTACGGTATCCCAACAGGTAGTGAGTATGTGCTTATCCCCCTCACATCCGATCCAAAGAAGAACGTGCCCTTCATGGTGAAAGCATTCTTGGAAATGCTGGCCGCTGGTGAACTAAGCGATGTGAAGCTGGTGCTGACCGGCAAGAGAAAGGCATTGTCGAGCCTCCCCGCGGAGCTTAGAGCCGGAATAGAGCAACATGCGGGTCAAATCATATTGACGGACTTCGTCGACGATAAGGAGCTCGCCGTGTTGCTCTCCGGTGCTCTATGCTACTGCTTCCCGTCACTCTATGAGGGCTTCGGCCTCCCCGTATTGGAAGCCATGCAGTGCGGTGCTCCAGTGATCACTTCAAATACCACCTCACTTCCCGAAGTCGCCGGTGACGCCGCGTTGCTGGTTGACCCCACCGACTCGGAGCAGTTCAAAGAAGGCGTCCGCGCTCTTTGCGAGAGTCCGCGATTGAGAACTGATTTGTCCGAGAAAGCACTCAAACGCGCGGCGGAGTTCTCCTGGGAGAAGTGCGTCAGGGACATGATTCAAGCCTACGAGTCGTATGCTGAGGTCTAGCCCGATCTATTATCCAAAGGGTTCTTCCTGCGATCGAACTCTTCGCTATGCTGTTGCTCCACCTGAAGCGCCTGATCTGTCGGTTGTGCGGAGATCGTTCCTCTCCTGTTCACCCGCTCCTGGTTGGCCGCTGCACCTGACTAGCGCCGCCTCTTGCGTGCATTTGAAAGCTGGCATGAGGACCGAGCGCCCCCCCACCGTGTCCAGAACTACCTACCTAGAAAGCAGACTCCGGCCAACGCGGAGGACAAGGTCATGCGACGATCGAAGTTTAACAAGCTAGTGAACCATGCACTGGCGGAGGCGCTGCAACTGTCGCACGACGGCAAGCCCAATCTTGGGGCACTCAACCGAGCGCTTTGTGATCTGAAGGCCATGCGCCTGAACATCAAGAACTTTGGGTACATCCTCGCACGTCAGATGAAGGCGGAGGCAGGGAACACCAATGAAGTCACCACGTTCGAGCCTGTTGGGTTGAAGTCGAAACCCACCACGCAACAGGACATGGAAAGTGACTGGGTGAAGTACTGGTGTGGGCAACTCCACATCGAGCCGATCTACCACAGAAAGATCTGGGAGCTCTGCTATGTTCCGCAGGCGATCCAGGAAAACCTGGGGATCAAGGAAGGCGTGAGCGGGATTGGGTTTGGTTGCGGGGAAGAGCCGCTGGCGTCCCTGTTTGCTTCTATGGGTGCCCACATCACGGTCACGGACCTCGACCCGGAGCGAGTCGCCGGCATGGGATGGGCAGAAACCAACCAGCACACCGATGGCCTCGACAGTGCGTACTACGACAAGGTGATCGACAGAGCCACCTTCGAAAAGCGCGTGAACCTGCGCTACGTCGACATGAACAACATCGATGCGGACCTGAACGGCAAGTACGACTTCTGCTGGTCGGTTTGCGCGCTGGAACATTTGGGTTCCATCCACAACGGCCTGGAGTTCATTCGCAACTCGCTCAAAGTACTGAAGCCCGGCGGCGTTGCCGTCCATACGACCGAGCTCAACTACACGAACGAACCGGAGGTCCTCGACAATTGGCCAACGGTCCTTTTCCAGGAGGCCCACTTCAGGCTCGTCGCCGAGCAGATGAGGGCGGATGGGTACACGGTG
>CALBET010000518.1 GCA_937888665.1 uncultured Acidobacteriota bacterium | reverse complement strand
GCAGCCGATAGACGCGCATGGCAGTGTCGTGAAACATGGCCGCGCGTTCGTCGGCGGAAAACCTCGTCGTCAACTTCTTGAACTGGTTCCAGAGCACCGTGTACGAACACGACAGCTTGTCGACCGGGAAGTTGCTCTCGAACATGCATCGGTCGGGGCCAAACTGCTCGATGGTGTGGCGATACCAGTCTTCGTTGGTGGCGAGCAGTTCGTCGGACGTGGGCGGCCGGTCTCGCTCGTGCCAGCCGTACCCGTTGACGACCATCTGGATACCGCCCACCTTCGCCACCACGTTCGGGCATTTCGCCAGCTCGGTCACCGCGGGCTTCCAGGCCGCGAACACCTCGTCACGACGCCCGGCGTAGGACCCGATCCCGATCGGCCCGCCCAGATGATTGAAGATGATGGTTGTGTCGGGGAACGCCTTCGCGAGGTCGGTCAGGTCGGCGATGTGGGTGTGGTACACCCACCCCTCGAAGGACAGCCCGTAGGTCCGGAGATGGGCGTAGCCTCGGCGAAAATCGGGGTCCAGCAGTATGTGTTGTGGCGCGTCCGGGGACAGATTCGGAACCACGGTCGAGTCAGCCCACGCCGCCCGGTGACGGATGCCCCGAAACCGCTGCGGACTCGCTGCAATTTGCGCTTCGAGCACCGGCGCGACCCGGTCACCCAACCGAAGGTCCGCGGTGCCGACGATCCCAGACGCAGCCCGCATGTCGCCGTAGAGCCCGCTCGCGCTCATCGCCGCCACGCCCTGAACGAACTCCGTCTCGCCGACCACTCTGAGCTCTTCCGGCCCGTCGGCCCGGTACATCGACGTGCACTCGACGAAGACGGTCTGACGCACGTTGTGGGCGCGGGTATCCTCGACCAGGTCGTCAAGGAGATACCGGTTGCCTGGTCGATCCCACAGGTGGTGATGGGGATCGATGATCGGCAGGTTCGGCTCGACGGCCGCTTCGTCGGTCAGCGACAGCCAGTCCTGATCCTGGGCAGCACTCGTGGCCACCGGACGAGCCCAGGCGCGCTGTGGCACGAGGCCATGCAGGGCGCTGACACCGGCAAGACCGCCGAGTCCGTACGTCCCTGCGCGATTGAAAAAACTCCGACGCGTGATGTCACCCATTCAACGTGTCCCCCGGCTGGAATGTCGTATCGTGCCCGTCTCACATCGCACTGTATACCGGCCCGGGGCGGCAGAACCCACGAAACCTGTTTCATGGCCATCCGAGCGGCGGGTGTCTTCACGGCGAGAGTCGCCGTAGAATGCGGCGATGCGCCCCTACACAGTCGCCCGCATTCTCCCGCTACTCTTGACGCTGAGTACCACGGCCGGCGCACAACACGCCGAGATTGACCGTGCGGTCGAGCGGCTCCTGCCGCAGATCACCGACAT
>CALBET010000517.1 GCA_937888665.1 uncultured Acidobacteriota bacterium | reverse complement strand
GGTCATTCGTATGGCCCGCGGCTGACCACCGAGTTGCTGCCATGGTTCTTCTTACTTGGCGTGCTCGGCCTCGAGGCAGCAGGTCGGTCACGAGCGTGCGCCCGGCCGCGGCTCACGCGCCCAGAGCTGGTGGTCGCCGCCATGGCGTTGGTCGCCGGTCTGGCGATACACGGAAGAGGCGCCACCGACGTGGCGACCCGGCGGTGGAACATTGAGCCCACCAACATTGATGAGGATGTGGCCCGGCTGTGGGATTGGAGCCAACCCCAGTTCCTTGCCGGGCTGGTCGCGAAGAGGCAGGACTAATCGTGCGTCGCGCCTTCAGCCTGTTGACGACGGTGGCCAGGACGATAAGCGGTTCAAGGCCCTGGCTGGGCCGATGCACGGTCGGGCGCGGTCTGTGCGGCACGCTCGAATCTCTGCCCGCGAGCCGGGGCCTCGTTCAGGACGAACCTCGATGACAACGACGCAGTCCACACGGCCGTGGATCCGGCCTCCTGGGCGTGGCGCGCGTGCCGGCAACCCGACGGCGGTAGAATGGGCACAAGAACCCATGGCCGATTCCAACCAGCGAAGTCTCTCCGCCGGGAAGGTGAGCGCGGCTGACATCGCGAAGGCGTTGTCAGCGCTGGTGCCGCCGAGCCACCGCGCCTTGCTCTTCGGCTCCCGCGCCACCGGACGGGCCACGCCGCGCTCGGACTGGGACATCGGCATCGTTGGCCCGTCGGCAATCGACGGCGCGCTGCTGGAGCGCATGCGGGACGCGCTCGATCGACTCCCGACCCTTCGGCACTTCGATGTCGTGGACCTGTGCTCAGTGACGCCTGCTCTGCGAGATCGCGCGCTCCACGAGGGAGTGGCGCTCACGTGACGCCGGACCGAGACCGGCTCGCCAGCCTACGCATTGCGCTTGGCCGGCTGGACGACGCGCTGGTGCAGCCGAAAACGGAATGGACGCGCGACTCCGCGATCCAACGGTTCGAGTTCACGTTCGAACTGGCCTGGAAGGCGGTGGCCACCTCCGCGCAAGCCCATGGCGTCGAGGCGCGCTCGCCACGCGAGGCGTTCAAGCAGGCGTTCGCACTGGGATGGGTCACGGGCGAGGATGTCTGGCTGCGTATGCTGGACGACCGCAACCGGACGACACACACCTACAACGAAGCGATCGCCGAAGAGATTTTCCGAAGGCTGCCGGAGTACGCGGAGGCGGTCGGCGCGTTGGCCGAGGTGCTGTCCGCGGCCGGCTGACCTGTTCGCTCCACTTCATGTCCCTACAGATCGGCGCCCGTATCGGGTCGTACGAAGTCACCGCCAAGCTCGGCGAAGGTGGCACGGGTGAGGTGTATCGCGCCCGCGATACCACGCTCGACCGCGATGTCGCGCTGAAGGTGCTGCCCGAGGCGTTTACCGCCGACCCAGAGCGATTGTCCCGGTTCGAGCGGGAAGCGAAAGTGCTCGCGTCGTTGAATCATCCAAACATCGGCGGTATCCATGGCGTGGAGGACTCGCCAGCGACCGACACGGGCGGAGCGGCCGTCAAGGCCCTGGTGCTCGAGCTGATCGAGGGACCGACGCTGGCGGATCGGCTGGAGCCAGGACCGATCCCCCTGAACGAGGCACTCGCGATCGCCCGTCAGATCGCAGCCGCGCTGGAGGCGGCGCACGAATCGCGTGTCATCCATCGCGACCTCAAGCCGGCCAACATCAAGGTGCGGGACGACGGCACCGTGAAGGTGCTGGACTTCGGCCTTGCCAAGGCCTTCGACGCGGAACCGGCCGGCGTCGACGTGGCGGCGTCACCCACCATCTCGCTGACCGCGGCCGCCACCCAGCTCGGGATGGTCATCGGGACCGCGGCCCACATGGCGCCCGAGCAGGCGAGCGGAAGCCGGTGGACAAGCGCGCCGACATCTGGGCATTCGGCGCGGTGTTGTTCGAGATGCTCACGGGCAGCCGGCCGTTCACCGGCGACAACGTCGCCAAGACGCTGGCGCATGTCATCGCCATCAACCCAGACTGGAGCCTGCTGCCCGCCGACGTGCCGCCACTGATAGGCGCCTTTCTCCGAGGGTGCCTGGAGAAGGATCCGACACAACGGGTACGGGACATCGGCGACGTGCGACTCGTCTTGACTGGCACGTTCGACACCGGGGTGGCTCCGCCCCTCTCGCCGGCTGCGGCGCCAGGAGTGCCGTGGTGGCAGCGACCGGTTCCCTTGGCGAGTGTCGCTGTGGCCATCATGGTGGTGGCGAGCCTGACCGGCTGGAGCCTCCGACCGACCGCACCGAGCGCGGTGACACGGTTTTCCTACGATCTGCCCGCGGACCACCAGCTCCGACAAACCGGCCGGCCGGTGCTCGCCGTGTCGCGCGATGGCCGGCGGTTCGCCTACAACACGAACCAAGGGTTGTATCTGCGGTCGATGGACGCCCTGGAGGGCCAGCTGCTTCCGGGAACGGAAGGTGTGCTGGAGAACCCGGTCTTTTCCGCCGATGGTCAGTCCCTCGCCTATACCACCCGACCCGATGGCCAGTTGAGGCGCCTCGCCCTCAGCGGCGGGGCGCCTGTCGTGCTCAGTGAGGTCCGGCAACCATTCGCTATGAGTTGGGAGGCTGACGGCACGATCCTGCTGGCGGACGACGAGGGCATCATGCGCGTCTCGGCCAACGGCGGAACGCCCGAACTGGTGGTTGCGGCCCAGGAGGGGGAGCGTCTCGACAGTCCGCGGCTGATGCCGGACGGGGACTCCATCCTGTTCACGGTCGGCGGCAGTGGGACTGGAGCCGGAGGCGCCGCTCGCGACCCGCAGATCGCGGTCCAGTCGATGACCAGCGGTGTCCGGACGGTGCTGGCACCTGGCGCTGACGCCTCGTATGTTTCGACCGGGCACCTCCTGGTCGCCGCGTCGCTGGAGGCGGACTGGAACCAGACGCTTCGCGCGCGTGACGAGATCCGTGACCGCGTGGAACGGGAGCGGGCGGCCGATCGAGCCACCCTCGACGAGGCGGCCAAGG
Organism: uncultured Acidobacteriota bacterium; assembly: GCA_937888665.1. Classification (GTDB taxonomy): domain Bacteria; phylum Acidobacteriota; class Vicinamibacteria; order Vicinamibacterales; family UBA8438; genus UBA8438. The sequence continues at coordinate 1,805 of CALBET010000517.1, read as the reverse complement.
AGCGGATCCGGGCCCTCGCCCAGGACTTCCCGACGGTGTGGCACAATCCCGCGGTGCCCCAGCGCGAGCGCAAGCGGATGATGGCGCTGCTGGTCACCGACGTGACGCTTACCAAAGCCCATGACGAGATTACCCTCGGTGTCCGCTTCCGCGGGGGCACCACCACCACCCTCTGTCTCCCCGTGCCACTGAATGCCTGGCGCAAGCGCCAGACCCATCCCAAGGCGCTCGCGCGACTCGACGTGCTCCTCGCCACGCATACCGACAGCGAGGTCGCCTCCACGCTCAACGCCGAGGGATGGACGACCGGCGCGGGAGCCCCCTTCGACGTTGCCGCCGTGCGGTGGCTCCAGCACCGCTGGAAGATCAAGAGCTATCGGGACCACCTGCGCGACGACGGGTATCTGACGGCCGCCGAGATGGCGGGGACGTTGGGGTTCAGCGCACGCCAGACCCGCCACTGGCGTCGAGCGGGCCAACTACTGGCCACGCCCTACAACGACCGGGGAGACCACCTCTACCGCCCGATCGAACGACAACCCCCGCGCATCCAAGCACGCGTGTCTGCCCCAGAGGCCGGGGTCGCCAGTTGCCGATCCGCCACACCTGCTACGCGAGGTGCAGTATGAACGACGCTCCCTGGGCCTGGATGTGCTCGCCTGTCCCCGGTGTGGCGGGCGACTCACACTCATCGCGTTGATCGAAGACCCTGCGGTGATTGAGCGCGTCCTGCGTCACCTCGGGCTGCCGACCGAACTGCCCGAGGCCCGTCCCGCTCGAGCGCCGCCGGGGCATCTCCTTCTTGACCCCTGAGTGACTCAGGTCGCCCGCAAGATCGGCCTCGGCTGACAGTTTCGCCCTGACTCGTCAGCACGCCCGAGGTACGACTCGGTGTCGAAATCTGACTTGACGTCGGCCCTTGGTGCCGGCACGCTCAGCGCAACGCACTCAGTTGGGGCGATATCCTGCTTGTGGGGGAGGACAATCCGCTTGTCGAGGCGCTCAAGGGGGGGCTGCGTCTGGGTCCAAGAAGAGGTCTTCCGTTAACTGGGTGGTCTAATGTTTCCCATCGTCTTCCGACAGCGCCCGTGTGCTGTCACCGTGCGGAGTATTGGTGACAACTCTCAAGAAATACGCAGTACGAAGAACGCACTGCTACCAAAACATTCCGACGAAGAGGGCGATAAGCATGAGCATACCGACGGTCTGAGACCGATAGTTTTCGTACCAGGGCAGCGCCGTCAGTTCTTGCGTCTCTTCGCGGAAGAATGCGGGTGTCCACGTCAGGCCGCGCACGGTCTCTTCGTCCGGCTTTTCACCGGCGAGGCTTACCCCCACGATGACGGCGATGCTGACGACGAACAGGATCGGCGCGACGTACAGGAAGTGAAGCACCGGCGCCCCTGCCCCCGCTGCGGCCAGTTGCTCTGCATCAAGCGGCCCAGTCTGCACCACGATCACCTCCGCGAAGTCGAGGACGAAGATCACTACCGCTGCGAAGTGGCCAGCGAAGAGCGAGGCGAAGGCGGCTGTACGGTTCGAGCGTTTCCAGAAAATACCCATCACAAAACAGGCCACGAACGGCGGGCTCAGGTAGGCCAGCGTCGACTGCAGGTAGGTCCAGATATCGGGAAACTTGAGGATTTGCGGTGCCCAGAGGATCGCCAGGGTCATGAAGGCAAACGTCACGACGCGGCCTGAAATCACGAGCGTCTTGTTCGAGGCATTGGGCCGCAGCTTCTTAACAAAGTCCATCGTCACCAGCGTCGAGGCCGAGTTGAGTGTCGAGTCTACGCTGGACATGA
>CALBET010000516.1 GCA_937888665.1 uncultured Acidobacteriota bacterium | reverse complement strand
TGTCGACCACCGGGCAGTTCGCCGGCCGTGCGATCGAGCTGTGCAGCCAGGGGGATCCGATCTGCTCGGAGGGCCGCGACCGGTCCGCTCACAGCAATTACGAGATGCCGCCGTACCCGGAACAGGCCGCGGTTTTTATCGCGGGGTTGGTCTGAGTTGGGTGCGGAGCGTGCTGTACGTCGCCTGACTCGTAGAAGTGGGTGATCAGCCATTCTCGGATCAGTGACGTGCAACAGTTGTCGATGCCGATCTCGCCAGGTCTGGCGGGGCAGTGGTGACCCCCGGCTGCTAAGCGTTTGGGCGACGCCGGTGCCTGAGTACGCGCCGCCGGCCGACGTTCCGTAGCCCCGATCGCGTCTCCCCGGAAGCTCCGATGGAAATGCAGATGCCTCGGATGCTGCGCGCGCCGCTGGCCTGCCCAACTAGCCTGAGACCGTGCTGGCCATCCCGACCCTCAAGTTCAGCTATGGAAACCTGCTGCTCGCCCGCCTTCGCGAGCTTGACTCGGCCACTATCGAGGATCTTCTCGGCGACGATCCAGCGCAACGCTTCAAGTCCGACGGTCCGTTCGAGAACCCGGAGAGGCGGGCTAGTGACTGTCTTCGGTTCGCGCGAATGCTGGATCTGGTGGTGGAGGAAGAGCGCAGCTGGAAGCTCACCGCATCGGGCGTCAGCTACGCTGAAAATGTTGATCAGGCCAATCCTTGGATTGTTGACGAGATCCAGGCTGGCGTTCTTCGCGATCGGCTATCTGGTGGTGGCGCTCCGCTTGCCGAGGACGTCCGGGTCGCTCTTGAGGTTGTTGGTGATCTGAGCGCTGGCTTCTCTAACGAAGACCTAGGGCGAGCCCTAGCAGAGCATGCGAACACGGGCCAGTGGCAAGCTGACCGGACTTTTGAGTCGCAGGGTGCTCGCTACCGAGAACTCCTCATAGAGAGCCGGCTCATCGATAAAAGCGGTGAACTAACCGAGCATGGGGTCACCTTCCGTGGGCGACAGGCTTCGGTCTGGTGGGTGAATCAGGGCGCCAGTTACACGAGATGCCGCGATGGCGGGTTCCTTTGGGCGCCAATGCGGGACAAGACGGGTCGCCCGCAACACCACTGGGAAACCATGGATGAGGTTCGCGAAGGTGACGTTGTTCTGCACTACAGCAATGGCTCGTTGCGAGCCGCAAGCAATGTAGTCGCAGCTGCGAGGCCGGCGCCGAATCCGCTTGGCGGCCAAGCATGGGAAGATGCGGGCCGGCTGGTCGAGACGCACTACCGGGAGCTGAATGAGCCGGTGGCACTTGGTGCTATCGATGAAGGCGCCCGAATCAGACAGGGTTCGCCATTCACAGTTTCTGGATCCGTCCAGCAGGTCTATCTTGTTGGTCTTCAGGGAGATTTCGTGAATGAACTGACCAAGCGGTTCCCAGAGCTGGCGACGCACCTGCCTTCGGTACCAGCCGCTGCGCGTTCAACCTCGACACCGCCGGAGGCGCCGATGCCGGCCGAACTATTTCGTGACTTTGCCGCCTCGGTGGAAGCTTCTGGACTCCGCTTCCCAGCTGGCTCGAACCTCGTTCGATCTTTCTTGAGCAGCCTGCTTGCCAAACCCTTCGCGATCCTGACGGGACTCGCCGGTTCGGGCAAAACCCAGCTCGCGATGAGACTCGGTGAATGGTTCGGCACAGATGAACACGGACGTCATCGCCATGTCGTCATACCCGTGCGGCCTGACTGGACGGGCCCGGAATCGATCTTCGGGTACGAGGATGCGCTCCGTACGTCCACTTCTGGGGCGCCGGTGTGGTTTGTTCCGGAAGCGTTCGAGTTTGTTCTCCGCGCGGCGAATGATGCCGAGTACCCGTACTTGCTGATCCTGGACGAGATGAACTTGGCCCACGTCGAGCGGTATTTCTCGGACTTTCTCTCGGGGGTCGAATCGCGCCGCCCGGTCCTACCGGATCTGGTCTTCGATCAAGAATCTCGCCAGTGGGTTCTGCGGGATGTAGACGCGCAGAGGCTGCCGTTGCCACGGAACCTCTTCGTCGTCGGCACAGTTAACGTCGACGAGACGACCTACATGTTCTCGCCGAAGGTTCTCGACAGGGCCTTTACCTTCGAGTTTCGGGTGGCCTCTGATGAGCTGGACGCCGAGCTTCGACGGCCCAGTGCTGCGTCGGCGGGGGAGAGTCAGCGAGTTCGTGCCTTCGCGTCGTTAGCGGAAACGGACGATTGGCAGCGAGAGCACCCGCATCCGGCTCGCGATCAGATTGTGGCGACCCTTCGCGAGGCGCACGCAATCTTGGCTGGTGCCAATCAGGAGTTCGGGCACCGAACGCTGTACGAGATCTTGCGGTTCTGCGCGTTCTTCGCAGCGACGGGAGATACCGACGCTAATTCCGCACTCGACCTCGCGATGATGCAGAAGGTTCTGCCTAAGGTGCACGGGTCGCGACGGCGTGTTGAGCCGATTCTTGCTGCGCTGGATGCGCTGGCATTGGGGGTCGGTCCGGCGCCGCGTCTGCCTGTTACGCACGCCAAGATCGTCCGCATGATCGAGTCCGTTCGCGCGAATCAGTTCGTCAGCTTCGCGGAGTAACGATGCCGCAGGACTCGTTGAAGTTGGCTTTTCGAAATAACCAAGGCAACACCGTCGGTGACCTTCTGGTCGCCAATCTTCCGGGTAGGCAGGACACCACGTTATCGGCGCGCGGGGACGTCGCGCTGCGTGAAGCGGGGATCTATCGCTACGAAATAGTGACCGACGCAACGACTGTAGAAGTTGAGCCGCGCGAGCTGTTCGATCCTGACGATGCAAGTTGCAAGCGAGGGCGGCTACGTCCCGGTCAAGCCGTTGGGCGTCTAAGGATCCAATTCGTTGACCGCTCGTCGGGCCGAGCAGGGATGACTGAGGTCGACGTTCAAGCCGTCAAGCTCGACCACGAGACCGAGTATCGCCAGATGCTGACGGACATTTCCTCGCTCGCGGCTGAGGCAGTGTTGCAGGGATTTGCGCCAAGTTTGTTGGATCTTGCGCCAAGCGAGTTGCCCGCCGAACTGCTGTACCTTCGCTTCGCGATGATCGCTGCGTACCTGCAGGATCCAGCGTTCGAGGCCGCAATTGCGCGCGTCACCTCGCAGCCACACCGCACATGGGTTTCGGAGCAAGAGATCCGTCCGGTTGGATCACCGTTTCCAGCGGGGGCCGTTTTTCGTCGCACAGTTTGCGCGCCTGGTAGACGGGTGCCGTGGGCGGGCGGTTCGGCCAAACTAGCGTCTTTGCCTGCTGCACTGACCCGTGATCGCACCGAAGCGAGCGTCGACAACTCGGCGAACCAGTTCGTCAAGTTTGCTCTGGAGCGTTGGCGAGCCCTCGCGTTGGAATTGCTCGACGTGCTATCTGCTGCGTCGCAGAAGGTCGAATCAGGACCACTGCGTCGCGGTCAGCAGATCGCTGCTGACGTCGGTGCTCAACTCGACGAATACCTGGCACACCCTCTCTTCCGAGAGGTTAGCTCCCTGCGGCGAATGCCTACTTCGGACCAGGTGTTACTCAAGCGCGCGGGCTACCGCGAAGTCTTCCGGACGTTCGCGATGACTGAGTCGGGCCCTACCGTGCGGATTGATCGCGGGGATGTGGCCGACGTCTTCGCAGCATCACAACGCAACATCGCAACGCTCTATGAATTCTGGTGCTTTCTTGCGGTGGTGGATTCACTCGGGCGAGTCTGCGGGGAAGACCGAACGGCGCGTGCCTTCGCTGTCGCTAGAGATGGCATCTCCCTGACTATGCGGTCAGGCCGCGCGTCAAAGTTGTTGTGGTCGATCAGAAGAGGAGGCCGGCCACTTCGTGTTGAGGTCTTCTTCAATCGAACCTTCGCAGGCGCAGACGAACGACGGGGGTCATGGAGTCAAGCGATGCGCCCCGACTGCTCGGTGCGCATTCGACCAGAAGGCAGCACGCCCTCGCGCGTCCCCACACAAGAGCTCGAGGTATGGCTGCACTTTGATGCGAAGTACCGTGTCGACAACCTCCTCGCGCAGCTGTCGTCAGCCCCTGATTCGGATGAGTTGGACGCGGAATCCGCGACCTCTGGTGCAAAGCGCGACGACCTCCTCAAGATGCACGCGTACCGAGATGCGATCTCGCGAACCGCGGGAGCGTACGTGCTGTATCCGGGATCAGAGATCAAGGACATTCGACGACATCCAGGCTTCAAAGAAGTGCTACCTGGCCTCGGCGCCTTCCCCCTCAGACCGAGCACCGATGGCTTACCGGCGTCATCGCGAGCCCTCGACCAATTCTTGAGCGATGTGCTTACACATGTCTCCAGCCAGGTCACCCGTGACGAGCGGCATCGCTTCTGGACCGCCACAGTACATCGACCTGGTGAGCCCACTCTCATGTCGTCACTTACAACAGACTTCCTGGACGAGCCTCCCGCCGATACTGATGTGCTCCTGGGATTCGTCCGAAGTTTTGAGCATCGCCAATGGATAGAACGCTTAAGGCAGTACAACATTCGTGCTGGCAACCGGGCTGGCGCGGTCGAGATCGGCGGGCGAGAGCTCGGTTCCAAGCTACTTCTGCTGTACGAGAGCAGGAACAGCGCCCTCCACCTGGCCCGCGTTGCGAAGTTAGTGCGCTGGCGGCCAGCGACGGCAGCCGACTTGGTGGTGACGGGGTACTCCGACCCCCGCGGTGACATCTACTTTGTGGCCGACCTCGAGTTCGTCGAACGTCTTCCGACGTGGGTTGATGCGATCGACCTGAAGCTTCTGACGTCGACAGTCCGTAACGGGGCGCCGATTGTTGTGACCTGGTGGGA
>CALBET010000515.1 GCA_937888665.1 uncultured Acidobacteriota bacterium | reverse complement strand
AGCAAGCGGCGCACCTGCAGCGCCAAGGTCCGTTCGCACCCATCCGGCAACTTGAGATACAGCTTTCCGCCGACGCTACGGGCGTGTTGTTCCCGGGCGACGCGCATCAATTCCTTCAGCCAGGACGGCTCGGCAAGTTGGTCGTCATCGAAATTCGCAATCCATTCGCCCCGGGCTTCTTTCAGCCCTCGGTTGCGGGCGAACACCTGTCCCGCTTTGATCTCGTAGACGCTACGTACCTGGACCTGCGTACCAGCTGCCACCTCGGCGATGACGTCGGGCGTGTGGTCGGTCGACGCATTGTCGATAATCAGCAGCTCGTAGGTGAACCCCCCGTCCGTCTCCTGGGCTACCAGGCTCTCCATTGCGTGGCGCAACATATTGGCCCGGTTCCGGGTGCACATCACGATGGATACGTCGACTGTGGTCATGTCACACTGCTCTCACTGAGGTGAACGCTCGATTGGCCTTGTGATCGACCGGGGCCGTGCCCGGCCGGAAGGTCCAATCCCCTCGCTGGCAGTGGCGACACTGTCGAGCGAGTGCTGACCGCAACGCCATAAGCGGCTCCCATGGTCGCGAAGAGAGGATTGACGAACCAGATATTGTACACGAGCGTGTTGCCGGTCGCGGACGTCATGAGGAAGACGAGGAAGCCGAGGAACGAGGCGGCAAACGCCCACTGTACGTAGCCCTCAGAATGCTTGGCCCGCCGGGCAAGGTCCCACACCTGCCAAGCCATAACGCCAAGAAATAGGCCCAGGCCAACCAGACCCTGTTCAAATCCGACCCGGAGATAGTCGTTGTGCGCCTTGTCCATTCCTGGCCACACCTTCGGCACGAACTCAAGGGTCGAGCCCGTACCGGAGCCCAGGATCGGATGCCGCCACGCTTCATCCAGAATCGCCGGCCATGCCTCGAATCGCCCAGTGCCGCGGATATGGCCTGAGACGAGATCGCCTACGGTGCCGTATCCGTCGTAGAAAAACCGCTCCTGAAACATCGGCATATAGAACAGGACCACGGCGATTCCAAGGAGCGTCGCCACGACCGCGCCCCTGAGGAGAAAGCCTCGATATAGAGGATTCAGGGCAGGCAAGACCACAATGACCAACGTCGCCATCCGACTTCCGCTCAGCGCGGTCATGGCAAGGCACGCTCCCCACCCAAAGAGTGGCATAAACGTTCCGCGGCGGCTCCCAGCGATAAAGACGCTCCCAAGGAACGCACACGTGAGCGCGAAGGCGCGGAGGGGTTGGTCGGACTCCGAACCCAGCAATCCAGAAAGTAAGCCCACAAGCGTTGCACTCAACAGGAGGACGCTCAGACACACCGCGCGCAAGAACACCTTGAGCTGTGCCTCCGACGTAACGAACATGGAGCCGGCTATCCCGACGACGAGCGGCATGGTGATCTGAACCGCGTCCTGCACGTTCCGAGCCCCACCCTGTGACCAGAGCAGCGACAACCAGACGAATCCAAACCATGCCGCCCATGGCCCATAAGGAAACGTGACACGGAATCTCCCGGTGAGTGCCATGTCGGCCCCGACCGCCACTAGGGCGCTGACCAACGACGCGACCCACAACCACCCGGTGTACGCGAAGCCACCGATTTCAGGAGCGTCAAACGACGCCAACCCAGCCGCGATGGGAACGCTCAGGGTATAAAGAAATCCGACCGTCGGCCGCGGCATCATTGTCCCGGGAGTTGGGGATAGAGGACCGTCTCCGTCATGTGCACGTCGGCTCCTCGTGCCTGCAGGTGTCGAATCATCGACCCGAACCTCAGCAGCGTCATATCCCGAATAGTCGGCCCGGTGGCTTCCACCGTGCTGACACGGGCTCGTCTTCCGGCACCGCCGCTCATAGTGGCGGCTTGAGGCGTCAAACTGACTCTCCCGTCAGCCGCCGCGCGAGGTTGCGCGTGACGCTGTACCAGCCATCGAGCTTCGCGCCCAGGGTCGCCGCCGAGTCAGATTCCGCCACATGGAACCGGCCCCAGTCATACGGGTCGGATGTGGGTACGACCATGTCGTTCTCGGTGGTGAGCGCGCAGCGGACGCCGGCGCGGCGCGCGGCCTCTGTCAGTGCGCCGCCGGCGAAACCCGGTTGCTTGCGGCCGTAGGGAAACGCAAACGGCGCATCCTCGATTCCGAACTTGCGACGGAGGACGTCGACAGACGTGACCAGATCGTCATGAAACGCCTCTGGTCGTCCGCGAAAGTCAGCGTGCGTGTGCGTGTGCGCGCCGAACTCCACCAAGCCGCCCCGTATCATCTCTTCGCACTGTTCCGTTGTCAGCGGGCGCCACGTCTCTGCGCCAACGCGGTCAGAGCCGGCGTCCGCCCAGTCCTCGAAGGGGAACGGCTCGTTGCTGTCCAGAAATGCCGTCGCGAGAAAGACAGTGGCCGGCACCTGCAGGTCCTGCAATACCGGCCACGCGTTGCCATACACATTCTCGAATCCGTCGTCGAACGTGACGACGAACACGTTGCGCGGAATGGGTTGCTTCGCGAGGTGGTGCGTCAGTACGCGGCGCAGCGGCCACGCGTCGTATCCCCTATGGAGCAGGCCCTCAAGCTGAGTACGGAAGCGCTGCGGCGTGACGTTGTGTGTGGGAACGCTCGAGGAATCCGGCACCTCGGCAACCCGATGGTACAGAAGGATGCCAAAAGCCTTCCGCAACCGTACGCCCAGCACGGCGCGAATCGCAATTGGCGCTATGGCTAGAGCACGGTACCGGACGTCTCGCCGTGCTGATTGTGCATCTGCCAAGCTCAACGACAACCCCCTCCCGATCGACCTTCAGAATGTGTCAACAGCACTCATCTATCCGCCCGCCTCACGGGAGCTGGAACCACGTCGCACCCTCGTCTCGTCCTGGCATGCAAAGGCGAGAAAGTCGGACTCATTCTGCGCCCGCCTCGGCCGGCACGACGCCGGCTCCCCGTGGATGACCAGATTCACGTGGGCGAATCAACCCGGCGAACAGTCCCTCCATAGTCACCACGACGACTTGGCGATCCACGATCCATAGGGTGCCAACGTAGAGCAGCGCTCCGAGCGGCACCAGCGCCACGAGCCTCGCGCTGGGGAGCCAGGTCGGCATGAGCGTCAGTTGCGGCCCCATGAGCAAAACGGCCATCAGGGTGGAGGCCACCAATGGCCATCGAACCTGGAGGAACAGCGCCCGGCCTCGGAGCCGCAAGAACCGTGCGGACATGGCACAGTCGATTGGTAAAGTGAGGGCCGACACCATGACCGCGACGACCCCGGTCGCAATGGGACCCATCCCGCTGAGCGCGAGCAGCCCACCGACCGTGGCGACGAGCTCCACGAGGCCGCGCCACAGATGCAGTGCGGGTCGCCCGACCGCTTCAACCGTCGTCCGAACCGGCCCGATAGTCGTGCGGAGGATGCAACCGACCGCAAAGAGCTGCACAAGCGGGACCGCCGCGCGCCACTCAGAGCCGAACGCCAGCGCCACCACGTCCTCGGCACATACGATCAAGCCGGTGAAGACCGGGAACGCCAAGAGGCAGGTCACCTTGGTGGATCCATAGACCGATGTGAGCAACATGGCCCGGCTATTCTGCTGTCTCGAGAAGACGGACATGTTGACCTGGCGGGCGGCGCCATCGATGACGCTGCCGAGCGTCCCAGACACCCGGCGAGCCAAGGCGACATAGCCAAGCCCGATGGTTCCAAACAGGTGACCCGGCAGCAAGGAAAGGATTTGTCCGCTGACCGACGTGAGGGCCCCGCCCAGAGCCTTTGGCCCCGCGAAACTCGTCAGTTCCCGTAAATGGCGGAGTGAGAGGCACAGCGTGGGGCGCCAGGCGGCCGTCAGCCAGAACATGGCGGCGCTACCACCGAACAGCGCAAGCTGCTGCCCAACCACACTCCAGACGCCAAAGCCGGACAACGCCATCCAAATCGCCAGCGCGCTCCCGAGGACGCGGCCAGCCAATGCGCCGACGGCGACCAGCTTGAACTCCATAGTCCGACGGAGCACTGCCACGACCGTGCCGTTGAACGCGGCGAAGGCGAGCACGGGAGACATCCATCGCACCAGTGGTCCGAGATCGGGCTCGCCGAACTCCAGCGCGACGCGATCCGCGCCGACGACGCACAACGCGATGATCCCGGTCGCCCCACTGAGGGCGACCCAGAAGGCGGTGCTCACGTGAGCCTCGTCAAGAGATTCACGCTGAACGATCGCCTCCACAAAAAAGAACTGAATAAACTCGCTGAGGGTGTAAATAACCGCGATGGCGAGCATTGCGAGGCCGAGGTCTGACGGCCCTAGCACGCGCGCGAGCACGACAAGGCTCACGATCTGTAACCCAGCGGCGCACATGGCCTCCAGTGAGCTCCAGACGGCCGAGCGAGCAATAGTCGCGGTCGAAGTCATGGTCCAATTACGGCGCGGCCAACAGCCTGTCAGCTCGCGCCGCCACCTCGCAAGACCGCGGGAATGGTCTTCGCGATGATCTCCCAGTCCAGGCGCAGCGACCAATGGTCGATGTATTGGAGGTCGAGTTCCATCCAGTGGCGGAAACTCAGTTCGTGTCGACCGTTCGCCTGCCACAGGCAGGTGAGCCCCGGCTTCACACTGAACCGTCGGTTAAGCCAATTCGCGTTGAATCGTTGAACATCGCGAGCAGGAAGCGGCCGTGGGCCCACCAGACTCATGTGTCCGATGAGGACGTTGAGGAATTGCGGGAGCTCGTCGATGCTGAATTTTCGTAATACCTGGCCCAAGCTGGTCACAGGGGGATCCTCGGCAATCTTGAACGCTGGCCCACGCACTTCGTTGCGCCCTTCCAGCTCAGCCTGCCTGGCCTCGGCCTCGTGCATCATCGTTCGAAACTTGATGATGCGGAAGTTCTTGCCACCAAGCCCCACGCGTTGCTGGAAAAAGAACACCGGCCCGGGCGACCAAATCTTGATAGCCAGCGCTATGACCGCGAACACCGGGGCGAGCATGACCAGCACCGCGAGCGAGGCAGCTACATCAAGCGCTCGCTTCCATACCCGAGCCATGGACGCCGGCCTGGGTGTCTCGAACGTCAACAACGTCGCGTCGTCCAGGTAATCGATACGGGTCTTCGCGATCCGGACCTCAAAAACGTCCGCTGGCATCCTGACCACGACTCCGGACTCCTCGCACAGTGCCATGACCGTCGCGATCTTGTCGTAATGGCTTTTCACAGGCAGCGCGATGAACACCTCGTCGATGGCTTCTTTGGTGAGGACCGCGGCAAGCTGGTCAAGCGAGCCCAGCAGTTTTTCCGGACCTCCGTGCAGTGGGCTCTGAGGCGTACTCATGTCATCGACGTAGCCCACCAGCAAGTAGCCAAGGCTCGGATGCTCCCAAATACTCTTCCCAAGCTTGGCGCCTCGCGGTCCACAGCCAACGATCGCGACTTTCTTGAGACCGCCGCGCTGTTGTTCACTTTGAGTGACCAACACTCGCGTGCCGCCATGCAGAAGCTGGGCGCCAGCGAAGCTGCAAAGAAACAGGACGACCAGGAACCCCGGGGTGGTACCGCCTGGTTCTGCGAAGGGGAGAGTGACCCACAGAAGACCGTTGCCAAGCAACACCGCCCTGGTGACTTCCCACCACGCCGCGCCGCGCTCCAGCGTCCGCAACCGGTACAGTCCGTGCGCGCGGAAAATCAGGTGCCAGCACACGACGAACGCGACGAGAAACAATCCGGTCACGAGCTCAAGTCTCATGGTCAGAAATTGCCAGACGTCATCTGGCCGGGCCGGATCGACATACAGAAATGCGACCGCAAGGGCCAACACCAGTGACCCGATGTCACCGAGTTTCAAGACGTGCGACGCGCGGCGCGTGAGATCGTGGATAGTCATCGTGTGTGGGCCCTAGCGCTGGCTTCGCACCGAATCGTGACGTAGGAACTGCCGGTATACCGCGTTCGGAATGTGGTAGCGACGTCGATTCAATACCGCGCCGAGGAGGCGTACACCCGTTTGAGCGAGGGTTCGCTTTGCCTGGGCGACGACCTCCTGGCGCGTCGCCTCCGCTTTCACCACAAGAATGGCGCCGTCGGCGAGGCCGGCTAGCACCGCGGCGTCGGGATAGTCGATGACCGGCGGGCCGTCCACCACGATCCAGTCGTATTGAGACGACAGGTCTCGGATGACCTGACTGGTGTTCGCTCGGCCAAGAAACTGCGATGGGTTCCCTATCGGACCACCACACGGTAGGAACGCGAATCCTCGCTCATTCTCGTGTGCTTCGTGATGGCGGTCCGGGCCCTCTCGGTGGACCAGGTCGGTCAGGCCGGGTCGGCTGTCCACGCCGAGTGCCACGTGTTGACTCGGCCGCCTCAAGTTCGCGTCCACCAGCAGGACACGGCCGTCGCCGGTCTCGCCCAGTCGTGCGGCCAAGTGGCGCGCTATCGCGCTCGCGCCTTCGCCGCGGACGGAACTGACGACCAGTAGCACCCTCGCGCCAAGCGGCAGGTCAAAGAGTCGGCTTCCGGTGTACGATTCGCGCACCGCCTGCGCTAGCCGTTGGAACCCCACGTCCCATCTGTGTCCTTCAACGCTGGGCACAGACGGGGCGGCCAGGTTGGAGCGCCGCACGGATCGCGGCGTGTCGGGACTCTGCGTTCCAGCTATTTGAATGGGGTCTCTCGACCGGGTCTGGATTAGCCTCGGATTACGCACACAGAGGCAGGACCTCCTTACGATAA
>CALBET010000514.1 GCA_937888665.1 uncultured Acidobacteriota bacterium | reverse complement strand
ACCGTCTCCGGCTCGCGGGTGAAGTCGTCGTCATCGTTGTGCGCTACATTGCGCTTGCGGACGAACGGCTGGAAGTTGCTGCCGAACTTCACGCCGTAGGGGGGGTCGATGTAGATCATCTGCACCTGGCCCCCCAGCCGCTCGTAGCGCAGCAGAGAATTCATCACCACGAGCGAGTCGCCCAGAATCAGCCGGTTCACCCACTGGTCTGGATACTCGTAGGCCTTCAGCACCTGGTCGGCAATCGAGTGCCGCGGGTCGCCAAACAGCTCCCACAAGCCGGTCTGCTTGTCGCTCTTGTGGGCCGTGAGCGTTTCCACGATCGCCTGGGTGGAGAGGCGCTCATGCACGAACAGTGGCAGCGTCGGCACGTCGAACGACAGGCGCTCCGCCTTGCCGGCCCAGTCGAGAAATGGTCGGCTCAGCCGTTTGAGCTGGTCGACCGCCTCTTGCAGTGACCCCACCGAAACCATCACGCGCCCGTCAGGTCCGATGAACTCCGCACGTTGCGGGAGCGTCTGAGGCGAGGGCAAGGCGGCGGCGCGTTCGATGATCCCGAGCAGCCATTCACCCAGCTCACGCGCTCCGTTGTCGCCGTCCCAGTTCAGCGCCGGCGACAGCGACGAGTCGTACCGATACGTGGCCGGGGGCTGCTTCTTCTTGAACTGCGCCTGCGTGCCGACCTCCGGCCGCATCAGCAGCGTCTGGTCCGGGTGCGCGTACCCCTCAGCCACTCTCGGGGTCTTCCCCCTCCGCGGCGCCGCCCCTTTTGCCTTGGCCATCGTTTGCGCGATTCTAGCAGAGCGCTCGACCCGACCCGGCTCGCCGCGCCGACCGCGCGGTCGGGAGGCGCGCACGCTTGCCACGGTTGGCGCGTTTCGGGTGGGCCCGGAGCGCGATCTGCAGCACCCGCGCGCTGGGGCCTCCCGGTGACACGGCCCTAATCCGATGGAGTTGCGGCTGTTCCATTGACGCCTCGCGGTCGGAAGGCGGGGCGTCTCGACGTCACCAGCGAAAAGCCCCCGTGAGCAGCGCCGTCACGCTCATCAGCAGCGTCACCCCGAAAGCCAGCGGAATCGTCTTGCGCTGGTGGTCTCCGAGATCGACCCCGCTCAGACCGGTCAGCAGGAATGTGGCCGGCGTGAGCGGGCTTACCGGAAAACCGGTGGTCATCTGACCCAGCAGTGCGGCCCGCGCCACCTCCACGCCGGGTACGCCGGCGGCGTCCGCCGCCCCGGCGAGCACCGGCAAGACACCGAAGTAGAACGAGTCCGGGTCGAAGGCGAGGCTGAGCGGCATCGCGAAGAGAGCCGTCAGCGCCGCGAGATGGGTCGTGAGCCCGGCCGGCAGCGTCTCGACGAGACTTTGCCCCATCGCCCCGAGCATGCCCGAGTCGCGCAGGACACCGGCGAAGACCCCTGCCGCCAGGATGAGCGCCACCATCTGCATCGCCTGACTACCGTGCCGCGTCAGTTGGTCACGTTGCGCCGTCGCATCGGGATGGTTGATGAGGAGGGCCACGGCGTAGCCGGTCATGAAGACGACCGGCAGCGGCAGCAGTTCGAACACGAGCGCAACAAGGGTGGCGACCGTCAGCCCCGCGTTGAACACCAGCAACCGGGGCGGATCCGAGCCGTCGGTCACCGACATGTCGTCGGTCTGCTGTGGCAGATCCACAGCCGACGCGCAGTCGGCCAAGCGACGGCGCTCGCTCTGTCCGAGCCAGGCCGCCACCGCCAGCACCCCCAGCAGCCCGACCACGACCGACGCCAGCAGCGGGCGGAACAGCGCCAGGACGTCGACCTGCAGGGAGGCGGCCGCGCGCAGCGTTGGTCCGCCCCACGGCAGGATGTTCATCGTGCCGGCCGCCAGCGCGACCGTGCAGGCCAACACCGCGCGGTCGATCCGCAACCGGTCGTACACCGGCAGGAGGGCCGGGATCGTGATGAGAAACGTTGACGCACCGGCGCCGTCCAGGTGCGTCAACATGGCCACCACCGCCGTGCCGACCACGACACGACGGGGGTCGCTGCCGCTGACACGCACGACGGCCCGTATCAACGGCTTGAACAACCCCGCATCGTTCATGAGCCCGAAGTAGAGCACCGCGAACCCGAGCATCGCCGCGGTGCCGGCGACACCCTGGATACCGGCCAGCGCGTGCGTGCCGACATCGGCGCCCAGCCCGGCCAGCAGTCCTAGAACCAGCGGGACGAGAATGAGCGCGATCAGAACGGAGGTCGCCCTGAACAGGACCAGCAGCAGCAGCGTGGCAATAGTGGCGACGCCGAAGAAGGTCAGCATGGGTCGTTCGCTACGATACCCTCGATTCGACCGTCACCGACGACGGGGGACCAACGGAGTGGGCCGCGATGTCCGGAAATCGGCCGACGTCTTACCCCGGGAGCACACTACAATGGCCTCACTCGTTCCCGGTCACGTGGCGGCGTCGTCGGCTGCCTGTCATTCATGAAGGAGGAGGTCCGGATGGATCTGCCACGATTTGGGTGGTCTCCCGTCCCTCGGCGGGAGTTCTTCAAGGTCGCCATGGCCGCCGCCGGCGCCTGGGCGGTACCCGCCTGGCTCCAGGCGCAGCCGACCGACCCCGTGCAGGGGCGGCTCACGATTCGCCGCGTCGACCCCTACGTGGTGCGTATCGGACGCCGCGAGAATGTCGTCTGCGTGCGTGTCGAGACCGACGACGGCATCCACGGCTGGGGCGAGGGCACGTCGCCCCCAACCGTCGCCGCCGTGGTCGCGCAGCTTCGGTCACTGGGCGATCTCGTCATGGGCGAGAGCGCGTGGGACATCGAGCGGATCTGGCGGCGCATGTATACCCGCGAGGAGAACACGCTGGGCGGTACGTTGTATGCGGCGATCAGCGCCATCGACACCGCGCTGTGGGACATCGTGGGAAAACGGCTCGGGGTACCTGTCTACAAGCTGCTCGGGGGGAAGGTGCACGACCCGCTGCGCATCTACGCCAGCTATCGCTGGGGTGATATCCCGCGCACGGCCGAGGCCTACGAAACACGCACCCGGGAGCTGATGGCCGAGGGGGCGACCGCCGGCAAATACGACCCGTTCGGTGCCTACCCCGGCCCTGACCGGCAGTTGCCGACCGCCACGCTGAACGAGGTGCGCGACATGGTACGCGGCATCCGCCAGGCTGGCCCGGCCTTCGACATCTGCATCGAGGCGCACGGCAAGTTCAACATCGCGTCCGCAGGACGCATCATCACGATGCTCGAGCCGTTCGACCCGTTCTTCCTCGAAGAGCCGGTGCCGCCAGAGAACGTCGACGCGATGGCGATGCTGCAGCGGTCAACCAACATCCCGATTTCCACGGCGGAAGGCATCCAGGGGCACTTCCATTACCGGGAGCTGCTGGAGAAGCAGTCGGCCCGCATCTGGCAGCCGGACGTGGCGCGCGCCGGTGGCATCACCGCCATGAAGAAGATTGCGGCGCTGGGCGATACCGGCTACATCACCATCGCGCCGCACAACCCGAACGGCCCGATCTGCACGGCGGCGAGCATGCACGTCGCGACCTCGATCCCCAACTTCCTCATCATGGAGGAAGGCAACCGCGAAACCGAGCAGTACAACGACATCTTTGTCGATGGCTGGAACCAGAATCTGACCGCGTGGACGATACCGGAGAGCCCGGGTCTCGGCATCGATCTCACGCCGGAGTTCCTGCGCGAGTTTGCGGTCACCGGCGTGTAGCGTCCACACCCCTCACGCCGGGAACGACACGGCCCCATGGGAGGCGCCTCTTTACGACAACTCCTGGACCAGCTGGCGGATGAAGCGCTCGTTTGTCGTACCGGGGTTGGCAACCTGCGAATCGAACGCGTTCGTCAGTCCGGCGGCCACGATCTGGTCCTCGGTCATGCCCTGGTCGAGGCGTTCCTGGACCTGTCCCATCAGGACCAGCATCATGTCGCGGTGCGCGCGTACGGCGTCGCGGTCCACGATGGGACCGTGGCCGGGCAGGATGCGCGTGTTTGGTCCTGAGTTTCCAATCACGCGACCGAGGCCGGCCAACATGCCTTTCAGCGATCCGCCATTCTGAATGGCAATGTTGGGATACCCCTCCGACCGGTAGAAGTCTCCGGTCATCAAGACATCGGCGTGCTCGAAGTACACCATCGTATCGCCGTTGGTATGGGCCACCGCGATCGGAATCGCCCGGGCGATCTCGCCGTTCATATGAAACGTGACCGGTCCGCCAAAGGTGACCATCGGCAACCGTGCCGGCGGGTTCGCCGAGCCGGCCAGGGCGGCGCGCAACTCGTCGCGTGTCATGACGGTCACGCCCATCGCCGCGAGATTGGCATTGCCGCCGGAATGGTCCCCGTGTTCGTGCGTGTTGAGTGCGAACCTGATCGGCTCGGTTGAAATGTCCCGTATCGCGGCAACGATCCGGTCGGTCAGGGGAGCGAACTGCGTGTCGACCATCAGGACGCCGTCGGGTCCGGCCAGCACACCGATCTGTCCCCCTTGGCCCTGCAGGTAGTAGAGATTGTCGTCCAGTTGCGTGGTCGTAATCGTCACGTTGTCGAAGTTGCCGCCTTGGCCGTAGACAACGGGAGACACGGCCAGCAGGCCGATGACCACCACGACAACACACAGCCCTCGATTCGACGTTGCCTTCATCACTCAGATCTCCTTGTCAGTGTCGGGTTCATACCCGCGGTCGTGTACGCGGCCACGAGCGCCGCCAGATCCGGGACGTCTCGGGAGACGCTCCTACGGCTCGCC
Source organism: uncultured Acidobacteriota bacterium (assembly GCA_937888665.1). GTDB lineage: Bacteria > Acidobacteriota > Vicinamibacteria > Vicinamibacterales > UBA8438 > UBA8438. The sequence goes on along the minus strand of CALBET010000514.1, from coordinate 1,955 downwards.
TTGACGAACACCTCCATGACGGCTGCCTCTGAATCGCCGATGTTGCGAAAGCCGTGCCTGGTGCCCCGCTCGAAGAAAAACGGCTCGTCAAGGTCCCCCAGGTCGATGATCTCATCCGCCAAGAATCGCGGCCGCCGAACCGGTCAGCTCGACGATATGCAGCCCCGTGTTGGCGCGGTCGACCAGATAGACAAGACCCCGATCGTCCACCTCCACGTTGTTGGTCTGAATCGCGGTCTTGCAGCGCTCGACGCCGTCGATCGTGAGACAACGTTCGTCGGTATTCGGCGTCGTCGCGGGAATGTAGTAACCGACCTCGACCGGCTCGAACGGGTTCCGCACATCGACCACGCGCATGCCCGCATTGAACCAGGAGAACACTTGGAGCCGGTTGTAGAACGGAGGCCCCCGGTACCACTGTGTGCCATGGGGGCCGAAACGTCCGCCTCGTTCGCAGAATCCGCCCTGGGCCTCCGCGACTTGAAACGTCGAGACCGGCCAGGGATGCGCTTCATCCGTGATGTCAACGAACGACACGACGTGGCGCGGCTCCTGACACTGATTTGCCACCGACTCCGACACCAGCACGAGGACGTCGCGGATGCGTTGATCACGGTTCCGCGCGTAGTCGGCAATCTCCAGTCCGAGGAGCGGATACGCGGTGTGTGCCCCCCAGAAGCCTGGCAGATCGAGCCGGCCGACCTGCGGGAACCGCAGATCCGCCGGACTCGCCGCGAGCGGCGCCGCCGCGCGCGGGTCGCCACCCAAGAACCTCTCGCGGTCGACGATTTGCAGGACGCCGTCCCGAGAGGTGCCGTAGCTGAGATAGAGCCGATTCCCCACACGCACCACTTCGTGGACACCGGAACCGCCCGGCACCGGCCCGGCCGTGTCCGGCTGCACGCCGTCGAGGCTGAAGTCGCGCACTCGTCGCGGCGCGGCCGGATTCGACAGGTCGAATGCCTGGAGGACGCGCGGCGCGCGCCAGCCGTCGACGGTTCCGACCAGGTACGCCAGACCGGTGTCGCATTCCCACCACGTTTTGTGGGTGTGCTGCTCACCATCCGGTGTCCGGCCCATACGGGCCACGGTGGTCACGAAGGTCGGGTTCGAGGGGTCGGACACCTCCCAGACTTCGTGACTCTGGTTCCCGTTGGCCCGCAGCAGGTAGGTCTCGTCCGCCACGGCGCCGGGAAGGTCGGCGCCCGAGCACACCTGCACCATCTGGGCACCCTGAGCCCCCCCACTGGCAGGGATGTGGTGCAAGTAGACGGGACGCCGCGGATCGGTCACGTCCACGATGGAGGTCCCGTTGACCTCGATCGCGCCCGTCAGCGGGTTGTGCGCCTCGCCGGCGTGATGGCCGACATACAGGATGCGGCGCCCATCTTGAATGACCGGGAGCGGCTGATAGGCGGACCTCGCTTGCAGGTCGTCGGTCCCGACCAGGCGGGTGTTGAGCCGCTCCTCGTCATGCCCCTGGGCCGCGACCGGCACCGACAGCAGACACGTCAGAACGGCAACGGCAACAGTTCGCATGACACGGCCCTACCTCGACCTTGGCGTCGCGGCGTCTCCAGCTTCGCGCTCTTCGGCGCGCGCTCCAGCGAGGATGCCTTCCATGGCGTAATTCCCCTCGTGACACGCGTACTCGAACACGGACACCCGGTCCGTGACCTGCGTCATCGGCCTCGACACAGTCCATTCGGTCGAAAACGTCTGTGGATCGTCGATCGTGAACCGGTAGTCTATCGTGTTCTCGTCGATGCGCGTGTAGCGTTCGATCAAGTGCAAAGTGGCGCGCGACCCCTGGTAGCTCTGCTTCGGGTCGAAGTTCGTCGTATCGACGACCAGGGTATCGCCCTCCCAGCGGCCGCGGGAATCGCCCATCCACTGGGGGGTGGAGCGTGGCAGGTGTGGACGCCCATCCAGCGGGATAATGCGGGCTTCGTGGA
>CALBET010000513.1 GCA_937888665.1 uncultured Acidobacteriota bacterium | reverse complement strand
CGAGATGGGAGGGGGAATCGGATGCTCCGAAAGGCCGTTTATGCGACCTGTCAGCGGTATGAGCGGCGTTCAATCTAGGGAGCAGCGCATCCAGCGCTGGCAGCTCGACGCTTCAAGTGGGGGTAAAATCGAGCGGGTAGAACACCAGCAGCACATGTCGGCGTCCCTGGAATTGCCCAAGGGTCACGGTGCGATTGAGGTGGTCGGTGAGTGAGAAGTCTGGCGCGGCACTGTTGATGAGACTCATGGTTGCTTCCTGGTGGGGACCGAGGGCCTAACACGGGGCGTGTTGTCGTGACGTGGGTCGATTCCCTGGGGCGCGGGGGTTGGCGCTCCCTAGAACGCGCAGGCGTAGAGATAGGTGATTTCGACCAGCTTGGGCGCCTCTCCCAGGACCAACGCCTCGAAGTGGAAACCCTCGGCGCTGCGCCAGTACATTCCCAACACGGTCTGCTCGCCGATTTGCCAGGCTGCGTTGGCCTGAGGGAGGAGGAACGCTGCCTTGAGGTCGGCCGGTGCGGGGTCCATGCCATCCATGAGGTTCTTCGAGACGTCGTAGGTTTGAATGACCTGCTCTGGGGTGCTGTGCCACAACGCGACCCGGTGCGTATCCAGCTGGCTGAGTCCGACGACGTGGTCGCCGAAGGACCAGGTGCGCTGGACGTCCTGGTCCGAGGTCTCGATCGAGAGCCCTTTGGCGTTCTGGAAGGTAGGAGAGACCACCCAGACCATTCCGGGTGTGACGGCCCCCGAGAGCGGTGTCACGCCTGGGAGGTCTCGGCCCCCGTCGCATCCATAGTTCGCGGTCTCCTGTGCTTGAACGATCACGGGGACCGTCCCACCAGGTTGTAGGGCGACAAGCGTTGTGCCGTCGGGCACCTGCCAGGCCGGGGACAATATGAGCGTGGGCTGACTGGCGCGTACGGTGCCCCAGGGAGCGGCGTCCCCGGTTGCGAGTGCGAACCAGCCATGAATTCCGTCGATGCTGTCGTCGGGCCAGGGGGTGGGGCTGTCGGCATGGCCCGCAATGACGGGAAGCGTGGCCTCTTGCGCGACAAGGTCGGCGACCTCGGGGGGCTCCGCGGGGAGGCTCTTGTTGCCTCCACATGCGCTGAGCAGCAGGGCCAGCGGTACGAGCTGTGTGTGAGGCATGAAGACTCCGGTCTGGAAGGTCAGGGTTCGGGCGCCAGCCTACCCGATTCGGACCGCGGTCACGGGTCGTCGGCGACGCGTACGACCACTTTCCCCCGCGCCCGGCCGCTCTGGCTGCGTTCGTGCGCCATGCGGATGTCGGCGAGCGCGAAGGTGGAGTCGGTAATGGTCTTCAGCATTCCGTCCTCAATCCAGGCAGACAACGTGTCGAGATCGGTGCCGCGAGGCTTCACGCGAATCAGGCTCGCGGTACGGGAGCCGAAGACCCGGGTGATGCTGGACATCGCTATCCAGGCGGCCAGGTTGGGGCTGATCAGCGTGTTGACGTAGGCGCCGCCTGGCTTTGTGACCGGCCGGCAGCGCCAGAACGTCTTGTTGGCGACGGCGTCGAAGACCACGTCATACGGCTCGTCACCGGTGGTGAAGTCGTCGGTCCGGTAGTCGATGCACGCGTCGGCCCCGAGCCCGCGGACGAGCTCGTGATTCGGTGCACTGCATACCGCCGTGACGTGGGCCTCCATGGCGCGTCCGATCTGCACCGCGTAGGTTCCGACCCCGCCGGAGGCGCCGTTGATGAGCACCCGGCCCCCCGACCGAAGTCGTCCCAGGTCGCGCATGGATTGTAGGGCGGTGAGGGCCGCGAGAGGGACAGCAGCAGCGTCGGCGAAGGACATGGACGGCGGCTTGGCCCCGAGAAACTCTGAGGTGGCCAGGCAATATTCTGCATAGCTGCCTGCCTTTCCGGTCTCGAGTCGAGCGTAGACCGCGTCACCGTCGGCCCACTTCGTGACGCCTGTGCCAACGGCATCGACGATGCCTGCCACATCGAAGCCTAGCTGCGCCGGCATCTTCATCGGGAAGTACATCCGGAGGTGGCCGCTGCGGAGCTTCCAATCCACGGGGTTTATGCTCGCGCAGATCACCCGAATGCGCACTCGGTTGGGGCCGGGCTCTGGAACGGGGAGCTCCCGAAGCTGTAGCTCCTCCACATCTCCATAGCGATCGATGACGACAGCGAGCATGCAATCCTCCGCGGGGGGTGTAACGGCTGCGCGCCCTCTAGAGCCCAAGATAGGTGGTGAGCTCGTCCAGTGCGTCGGGCAGGTCGGCGACAGCCAAGGTCTCGAGGGGAAAGCCAACGGTGACCACCTGTCCGTCGGTTCCGACCGCCGCGGCGCCGTTGGTGGCGTAGCTCCAGAGCCAGCAGCGTTGCCGGCGGGCGCACGACGGTGCGGAGCACCATGGGTCTGCTCCCCGTCCATCCGAAGTCGCCGTTCTGCACGGCCTGCCGAAAGGACGTCTGATCCCCGGTTCGCAGGCTCCACCGCCAGCATCTGGGTGCGGAATGCCGTCTCGTTCATCGCGGGTCCTCGGCCGCGGGATGCCTGCTATGAGTGGGGCATGCGCTGCCCAACTTCCCTGACGACGGCCAGGACCTCGTGGCCAACCGACCACGGAGCCACGCAGGGCGGTGAGCCGACCGGTTCATCGCTCCGATGTTCGTGGAACGGGCACGTCGGGATGATGGGATGATGGGATGACGGAGCTCGCGCCCACGTTGCGACGAGCGATTCTCCGAGTGGCCGACCACCTCGGCACGGTGCCGCAGACCGGGCACCAGGCCAATCCGGACATCGCGCGTGCGATTGGAGAGGCGCTCGACAACGAGCCTCTCGACCTGGCCATTCGGACCAGCGCCGCTGAGCCGGGTCTCCGAGAGATCCGTCTGTGCACCGACCTCTCGTTCGCGAGCGCCGACTACGGCCCCTTCCTGTCCTGGTGGGTCGATGAGGACGGGGCACTCGTCCCGGAAAAGGGGCTGGTCGTGGCGGTGCTGAACAACGTCATTCCCATGGACTACGCGTTCATCCGTTTCGTCTACAGCCACGAGGGAGACTTCATCGAAGTCCGATGAGCTGTGTGCTCAGGGCGGCCCCGGGTCGAGCAGCGCGCGCTTCGCCTCGGCCTGGGCATCCCCGGCACGCACCCTGTCGATGGGACGGCGGCCCTGGGCGTCCTCTCGAGTCCGATCGGCGCCGCGAGCCAGGACCTCTCTCAGACTGTGCAGCTTCCCCCGGCCGGCTGCCATGTGCGCCAGCGTGCTCCCGTCCGCTGCGGCGCAGTCGATGTCGGCACCGTGTCGCAGGAGCAGGTCGAGCTTCCAGCGGTGGGCCATCACGATCTCGTGGATGGGGGCGTTTCCTGAGTTGTCGCGCGCCTGAGGGTCCAGGCCGCGCTCCAGCAGCAGGGCCAGGGCCTCCTGGGCGTTGCACCGAACCGCGACGTGCACGAGTGTCCGTCCACGAGCGTCCACGACGTCTGCGCTCGCTCCCGCCTCCAACAGCAGCCGCGGGTTTCCGAGCTCGCAAGTCCGAACGGCTTCGAACAGGGGCGTCTCGCCGCGATTGTTCCGCACCTCGAGATCGGCGCCGAGCTCGATGAAGAGCTCGAGCCGTTCGGGCCTGTACTCCTCGCGCGCGGTCCGGTGGAGCGCCCACTCCTCGCGCCCCCGCACATCGACCGGCATCCCGAGGGCCACGTAGGCGCGGATGGCGTCGTTGGTCCGCACGAACTCGCCGGCGAAGATCAGGAAGGCGTCCCGGGCAGCCTGCGTCTGCACGTCGAACGGCAGGTCTCGGCCCTTGTCGCGAAGCTGTCGAAAGAAGACCGTGTTCTCGAGGATGGCGCGGGCTTCGTCGTGATCCATGGGGAGTCCGTATCCGGCCGCTCGGGTAGCGTTGCGGCCCATCAGGAGTATAGCGTGGTCGCGTACGGCGGAACGAACCTTGGCACGGGGCAGGACCTCGTCGCACGCCTGCGCCGAGGGCTGCTGGAGACCGAGGCCTTCCCGGTCCGCCCCAACCACCGGTTGGCCGTGGACTTCCTCGTCGAAGCGCACGATCGGTCCACGCCGCAGGACGCCAAGGCCCTCGCGACGGCGGTCGCGGCGCTGCTGGACGACGACGAGGCCAAGGTCCGAAGCGGGGCGATCCGCTTCTTCCAGGGCTCGACGGCGGTCGAGCCATCGGCGCTGCTGGCCGCCCTCAACGCGGACCGAGGGCGGTACGAGGGGGTCGCGGATCCGCTCGCCGGCGCGACCGGCGACCTGCGGCACGAGCTGGCACGTGCGGCGGCTCGGCGCCTGGGCGAGGACCCGGCCTTGCGCGACGCAATCCGTACCGAAGCCCTCCGCCCAGGTCGAGGCCGCACCGTCATCGCGGCGCTGGGGTTGAACGACGCCGACTGGCTGAGAGCCCACGCGCTGGACGTCGCCGCCGCGAACCCGGACGCCCCGGACGCCCTGGACCACGCATTGCGCACGGGCGGAGCCGACCTCGCCGTTCTCCGGCTCAAGACCGCCATCCTCAACGCTGCCACGGACCTCGAGAAACGCCGGGGCCGACAGGACCTGCGGGCCAGGATCGCGGAGCTGCTGGGCGGTGAACCCACACTCGACGAGGCTGGAGACCGCACGCGCTGCGTCGTGTCGGCCGGGGCCCGAGGCCCGACCGTCGCGTGGACGGTCCGGGACGGCGTGCTGGATCCCGGCGCGGGCATCACCATCACGCTCGACACGTCGGCGACCGCGGGCGACTTCGACCTGGTCGAGTACCGCTACGACGCGGACGGGCAGTACCAGGGCCTCGACGTCCTGGACTTCACGGCCGTCTTCCGGTCGTGACCGCTGGGGCTCAGGCACTATCCTCGCGCTCCCGAGGTGTTGTGGCATGTCGCCGTTGTTGAGTCTGGTCCTCCTGGCATCGCTGGGCTGTCGTGACAGCCCCTCCCCCGAAGGCGCGGACAGTGACGAGGCACCCGACACCGACGGGTCCGTCGACAAGGGTCGGGTAGACCGAGCGATCGCTCGCCCGGCCCCCCTCAGATCCGAGCGTGCGG
>CALBET010000512.1 GCA_937888665.1 uncultured Acidobacteriota bacterium | reverse complement strand
CCGGGCTGCTAGGACGACGACTATGACGGACACCGGCAACAAGACGCTGCTCGACCTCGCCCGCGCACGCCTGGTCGTGCACCAAGCCGGCCAGGTGCGGACCTGTCTCGAGGCGTTGAACGATGGGCAAATCTGGTGGCGGGCAAACGAAGGCTCGAACAGCATCGGCAATCTCGTGCTGCACATCAGCGGCGCGACGCGGTGGTTCATCGGCCACGGCGTCGGAGAGAGCGGCTTCGTCCGAAACCGCGATGCCGAGTTTGCCGAGCAGGGGCCGATGCCAAAGGAGGCCTTGTTCGCGCACTTGGACTTCGCGATCTCGGAAGCGGACCGGGTGCTCTCCGAGTTCGACCCGGCCCGACTACAGGACACGACGGACCGCGTCGGCAGGTCAGTAAGCTACGCCGAGCTGATCTTCAACCACGTGCTCCACTTCACGACGCACGCCGGACAGATCGTGTTCGCGACGAAGCTCATCCAGAACGACCTCATCCACGACGTGTGGAAGTCGACACCGATGAACTAGTGCCCGTGTCTGCCCCAGCCCCTGGCTCCACTGGCTCATTCGAAACGCGGGTACTGTATGTGGTGCGCCGAATTCCGCCCGGCCGCGTCGCCACCTACGGTGACGTCGCGGGCATGGCCGGACGCCCACGCGCCTGGCGAGCCGTCGGCACCATCATGCGGACCTGCCGCTCGCCCAGCGTGCCCTGCCACCGCGTGGTGGCGGCCGGCGGCCGTCTTGGCGGCTACAGCGATCCGCGCCGAAAACGCCAGTTGCTGCAGGACGAAGGCGTCATCGTGGGACTCCGTGGCACAATCCGACAGTTCGCCGCCATCCGCTGGACGATCCGCGACTAGCGGATCTCCGGCCCCGGCTTCTGTCACCGCGCGCGGTTCTGGTATCATGAGTGCGGCACGGGCCACGCTGCTCCCAGCAGCCTGCGACACCCGATGCGGGAGGAAGCATGAAACGACAGCACAGCACTATTCTCGTCTTGGCCTGCGCCATCCTTGGTTTGACCGTCGCGGGACCGCTCGATGTGGTCCGAGCCCAAACGGCGCCGGCAAATGTCGATGTCCCAACTGGGGCCGTCGAACTGGGATCGATTGAACTGCCACGCCGGGTCATGGCGAACGGCGAGGCCCTAGCGTCAGGCACCTACGACCTGCATGTCACGGGCGATTCGGCCGCCCCGCCGGCGCCTGGACAGCTGGCCGTCCTCGCGCGCTGGGTGGAGTTTCGCCAGGGCGGCGAAGTGCGTGGCCGCGAGGTGGTGAACATCATCCCGAACAGCGAGATTCAGGACGTGGCGAAGACCGCGCCACCCGCGAGCGGCACGTCACGAGTCGAACTCCTGAAGGGCAACGACTACCTGCGCGTCTGGTCAAACCAGAACAACACGCACTACATGATCCATCTCGTCGTCGGCTAGCGGCCCGTCGGCGGGTTCCCCGTAAGGCCACGACGCGCCGTGCCTTGGCGCGTGGTGGCCGACCGATTCAGGTCCTACCCTTTCTCCACGGTCATCACATCGAACTGCTCGTGATGTAGGAGCGGATCGGGCCGCAGGGTAATCTGCCTGGCCAGGGTTCGCTCGATCTCCTTCAGCACCCCTCGCTCTTCCGCCTTCAGCGCCCGCGCGACATCCGGATTGACGCGCAGTTGGACGCGGTGGCCGTTCAGGTCACTGCTGATTTTCCGCAGTTCAGACAAGATCTCGAAGCAGATCGTGGAGGTCGACTTCACAACCGCGCTCCCCGAGCAGTACGGACACGGCTCGGTCAGCTGACGCTCGAGGCTCTGCTTGACCCGCTTGCGGGTGGTGATGATGAGGCCGAACTCCGTCACCTGGACCGCCTTCGACGGCGAGCGGTCGCGTCGGATCTGCTGCTCGAACGCTTGATACACGGCCTGGCGATTCTTGCGCTCCTCCATGTCAATGAAGTCGAGCACGATGATGCCCCCGAGATCGCGCAAGCGGACCTGCCGGACGATCTCACTGACCGCTTCGAGGTTGGTCTTGACGATGGTATCCTCGAGACGACCGGTCCGCTTCCCGACGTAACGCCCGGTGTTGACGTCGATCGCCACGAGCGCCTCGGTCTGGTTGATGACGATGTAGCCGCCGGACTTCAGCCACACCTTGCTGCGCAGCCCCTTGTCAATCTCGGCCTGCACACCGTATTCCTCGAAAATTGGAAAGTTCTTGTCGTAGCGATGTACGCGGGACACCATGTCCGGCATGATCCGCTCGATCAGTTTGACCGCCTTCTGATACTCCCCGGCGTCGTCGATGCGGATGGTGGAAAAGTCGTCGGTCAGCAGGTCGCGTAGCAGCTTCGCGACCAGGCTCTCTTCCCGGTGGATACACACCGGCGCCCGCTTGTTCTCACCTTTTTGGAGGGTCGCGGTCCACAACTCGTGAAAATACGTCAAATCGCTGATGATGTCTTCTTCGGGCCGGTCGGCCGCCGCGGTGCGAATGATGACGCCCCCGGGCATTCCGTGCTCAGTACGGAAGTCTCGGACAATCCGTCGAAGCCGGCCTCGCTGTTCTCTGGACGCAATCTTGCGTGACACCCCGATGTGGTCGACGGTGGGCATGAAGACCAGGAATCGGCCGGGGATCGACACGTGCGAGGTGATGCGCGCGCCCTTCGTGCCGAGCGGCTCCTTCACAACCTGCACCACGATTTCCTGCCCCGCGGTCAGCAGCTTGTCGATCGGCAGGTCTGACTGATTGCGGTCGCGCCCTCGGCCGCGCCCGCGGCCTCGCCCGCCTCCCGAGCCGGAACCCGAACCCGAGCCTGAGTCGGCACTCGCCGTGCCTTCCCCGCTCTTGTCGTCCGACTCCGACTCGTCGTCGTCGCCGTCGGCGTCGATCCCATCCATCGACGCCAACGGATCGATGACGTCCGCCACGTAGAGGAAACCGTCGCGCTCGAGGCCCAGGTTGACGAAGGCGGCCTGCATCCCCGGCAGGACCTTCGACACACGCCCTTTATAGATGTTGCCGGCGGCGCCGAGTGACTGGTCGCGTTCGACGAAGATCTCCACCACTTCGTCGTCTTCGAGAATGGCGGCCATCGTTTCGTGACCGCTCGTGGAGATGATCATCTCCTTGTTCATGAATACAGCTCCAGGTGCGGAAGGAGGGTCCAGACCCGATTCCACCCAACACGCCGGTCTCTACCCGGACACCCCACACACCAGTGGCGTGTGGGAGCATCGACGGCAGGACGTGGCGCCAGGGTGTGTTCATCGGCGGTCTCGACCGCTTCCGTGCCGTCCGCGCAGCCACTGTCGCCAGCGTCACGCGACGGCGTGTGTGAGTGGCGGACCCGAGGTGTCGCCCCCGAGCTCGCCACATGCCTAGTTCGTAAATCGGCGCATCCTCACATTGAGGACCAGTCCGAACGCCGCCAATGTGGCAATGACGGAAGACCCGCCGTAGCTCATCAACGGCAATGTGAGCCCTTTCACCGGCGCGAGCCCTGCCGACATGGCGATGTTGTAGATCACCTGAAACCCAAACCCGGACATGAGGCCGACCACCAGGAATGTGCCCAAACGGTCTTTGGCCAGCCGGGCGGCGTCGAGCCCCCGCAGGATGACGAACAGATACAGCCCGAGCGCGACGACCACGCCCAGGAACCCTTGCTCTTCAGCGAGCACCGAGAAGATGAAGTCGTTGTGTGCCACCGGCAGAAAGTTGTACTGACTCTGCGTGCCGCCCAGGAACCCTTTCCCAAGTGGCCCGCCAGACCCGACGGTGATCCGGGCCTGAATTTGCTGATAGCCAGCGCCGTGCGCGTCCTGCTCCGGATCGAGAAAACTCGAGATCCGCTGCTTCTGGTAGTCCTGTAACCCGTATGTCCACGCCACCGGTGCCGTCAGGACGGCGAGCAGCAGGAGCACGGCGACATACCGAAGCCGCAGACCGGCAAACACGAGAATACCGAAACACACGGGCAGCAACGTCACCGCCGTGCCGAGGTCCGGCTGTTGGGCAATCAACAGGAACGGGGTGCCGACAATGAGCGCCGTCATCAACCACCCGGTCGGCGTCTGCGGCCCTCGCCGTCGATCGGCGAAGAGCGTGGCCAGTGCCAGCGCCACCACGATGCGCGCAAACTCGGACGGCTGCAGATTGAACAGGCCGAGGCCGATCCACCGCCGGGCTCCGCCGCCGGTCGTCCCGAACATCAACGCGTAGCCCAAGGCCGCCAGGAGGGCGAGACAGATCAGTACCGTGGAATCCGAGAACCACCGGTAGTCGACCGAGAGCATGACGATGAACCCGATCAGCCCCAGACCCAGCGCCCACAGCTGGGTGGACACCTGTGACCCGGCGAGACCGGTCGTCGGATCGTAGGTCGTGCTGTAGATCATGACGACGCCGATCACGCACAACACCAGCACGGCCAGCAGCAGTAGCCAGTCGATGTGCCGATAGAGTCGTCGTTCGAGCATGCGTCGCTAGTTTCCTGCCACCGCGGTCACCGCCACCGGCGGGACGGCCTCCGGAGTGGGCGTGGCCGGGAGCGGCAACACCGGGAGCGGGCGCCCTTCCTTCTTCGCGAAGTACGTCTCCATCACGTGCTTCGCGATAGGCGCGCTGAGCGACCCATGTTCGTTGTGTTCGCCAAACACGACCCCGGCGATCTCCGGCGCGCCGGCGGGCGCCGCGAAGACAAACCACCCGTGGTCGAAGAACTCAGGGTCCGTCTCGCCGGCTGCCGCCCGCCCTTTCAGCGAGATCACCTGGGCAGTACCAGTCTTGCCGATGACGTCCCTGCCCTCGATGCGGCCCCGACCACCGGTGCCACGCCCGTTCACGACACGCCAGAGCCCCTCGGTCACGGCACTGATGGTCTCTGGAGACAGGTGGACCTGCGAACGGGGCCCGGGGGGCTGGGCCGGGACCCACCCGTCGCCGTCGTTCACCGCCTTGAGCAGATGCGGCGTGACCCGGGTGCCGCCGTTCGCCACCGTGGCCATCATGACCGCGAGCGAGAGCGGCGTCACGTCGACCGTCCCCTGCCCGATCGCCACCGAAATGGTTTCACCGGGGTACCACGGCTCGCCGCGCGCCTCGCGCTTCCAGGCCGTCGACGGTACCAGCCCCTGAACCTCGTGCGGCAGATCAATACCGCTCAGCACGCCTAAGCCGAGCGCGGTGGCCCATTGGTGAATCTGGTCCACCTCCATCTTCTGGCCCAGCGTGTAGAAATAGGTATTGCACGACTGCTCGAGCGCCTCGCGCATGTCGACGCTCCCGTGCGTTCCCCAACACTTGTAGAAACGTCCGTAGAAGGTCGCGCCCCCGTTACACGTCACCCGATCGTCGGCGTCCACCACCCCCTCCTCCAGCGCGGCCACGGCCATCGCAATCTTGAAGGTGGACCCGGGAGAGTATCTCCCCTGCAAGGCGCGGTTGTTCAACGGCCGTCGGGTATCGTCGTTGAGGCCGCTCCAGGTGTCGCTGTCGATCCCCATGGCAAACGCATTGGGATCGTAGGCGGGCAGGCTCACCAACGACAGGATCTCGCCGGACCGTGGGTCCAGCACCACGGCGGCCCCGTCGAAGCCGGCCAGCCTGAACGCGGCCTCAGCCGCCTCCTGCAGGTCGTAATCGAGGGTCAACTGCAGCTGTCGGCCTTCGGCCGGCGCAATTTCTCCCACGGTGTCGATCTCGCGACCGATGGCGTCAACCACCACTTGCCGGGCGCCGTCCTGCCCCATCAGCAGCTGGTTGTAGGTGCTCTCGATACCGGACTTTCCCACCACGGTACCGCTGCGTACGCCTTCGAATTCGGCCGTCGCCATCTGCGATTGGCTGACTTCCCCCACGTACCCGAACAGATGCGCCGCCACCTCCGCCGTCTTGTAGTGTCGCGCCGGCAATTCCTGCACGAAGAGCCCGGGCAACTCAAGCGCGTGCGCGGCGACCGCCGACACCTGGCCGATGGTCGCATCCCGGATCAGTAAGATCGGTTGATAGGCCGGGTCTCTGCGGTTCCGCTCCACCACCGACCACAGCGCCGCCGATGGGACCCCGGACACCTCCGAGAGCAACGCGAGGGTGCTCTCCAGATCGTCCACTTGCTCGCGGACCAGCGAGATGTTCAGCGAATTGCGGTTCTCCACCAGCACCCGCCCATCGCGGTCGAACACGTTTCCTCGGGGTGCGCGCAGGCCGATGGTTCGCCGGTGATTGTTCTCGGCAAGCTGGTGATACTTATCGTGTTGCACGACCTGAAGGAGCCAAAACCCGACACCGAGCGCCGCGAACGCCAGGACGACGGAGGACCGCAGCAGGACCAGCGGCAGCATCATGCTGTCGCGACGTTCCTCTCCGTTTGTCTCGAGTTCGCGTCTCATCACCGGCTCACTGCCATTCGTCTCACCGCTCGATTATCCGCCGAAGCGCCGCGTCAAGCTTCGCCGACGGAGCCGCCGCCGGGTGAGAGCCTCGGGAGCGGCCCTCAGCGCCGCCGCGATCCCGCCCCCAACCACCGCGTTCGCCGTGGCCTGGGTCAACACGCCAACCTCGGACGTGGCCATTCGGTCGTCCGACAACAGACTGTACAACCCCACGAAACACGCGGCGTGCGCCAGCGACGCGAAAAAGACCACGAGCCCCTGGTGCCACGGTCGCGACACGTTGAACTGCACGGCGAACGCGCCCACCACGTAGCCCACGAGCGTCTTCGCCAGTCCGCCGACGCCGATCACGCCACCGGAGAGCGCGTCCTGCAACAACCCACCGACCGTACCGGCCCAGAGCCCGCCGACCGCCCCGCGGGTGATCGCAATCAACACGACCACCACCAGCACCAGATCGACGGTCACGCCGGCTCCGGCCAGGAGCGGTGCCACCGTCGTTTGCAACGCGAGGGCCAGGCCCAACGCCAGCCCGACTCGCGCCGTTTTCACTCGCCACCGGCTGCAGTCGTCGACGTGGCGGGACCCGGCACGATGACCAGCACGTCCTCCAGGTCACCGAATGCCACATGCGGGCGCACATGAATCGTCTGGTAGAGCCCAGGTCCGCCCCCGACGTCCTGCACCTGGCCGACCGGGATCCCCTTGGGATAGACGCCATCGGCGCCGGAGGTCACGACGTTGTCGCCAACCCGCACATCATCCAGTTTCGACACGTACTCCATGCGCAGCAGGCCCGCGTCAACGCCGCCCATGACCACCCCCGCCACCCGGGTCCGCTCGATCAACACGCCAGCCGCCGCGCTCCGGTCGACCAACAGCTGCACCTTCGCCGCACGCGTCGCGGGGTCACTGAGCACCCGGCCAACCACCCCATCCGGCGACACGACGGCCGAGTCGCGACGCACCCCGTCGCCAGTGCCGCGATCGATGGTCACAGTGCGGAAATACGGCGTCGCGTCTCCCGCAATCACCCTGGCGCTGACCGTCGAGTACACGGCATCGCGCCGGAACCCCAGCAGCGCTTCCAGTCCACGAGCCCGTTGCGCCATCGCGCGTTCCCGCTGCAGCCGCAGCTGCAGCTGGGCCACGTCTTGGCGTAGCGTGGCGTTCTCGGCCTGCACGGACACCAACCCCACATAGCCGTCCCACACGCCGGTGACCCCACCCACCGCCCGAGCCACGCCTCGCTGCACCGCCGAAAACACGCCGAATGTCACCGCTTCGAGCACCCGCACCCCTGACGGCGCGTTGACCTGGACGGAGATCAACACGATGTGGCCGATCACCACGGCCACCAACAGGACACCGGTGCGACGACGAAATTTAGTCAATCGAGATCTTCCGGAGTAATCCGAAATCCGACAGCATCTGCCCGGCGCCCAGCACGACCGACGACAACGGGTCGTCCGCCATCGCGACGGGCAAGCCCGTCTCCTCACGCAATCGCTTGTCCAGGTTTTTCAGCAACGAGCCGCCGCCGGTCAGCACGATGCCGCGGTCGACGATGTCGGCCGACAGCTCCGGCGGCGTGCGCTCGAGTGCGACCCGCACCGCGTCGACGATCACGTTCACCGTCTCGGCCAACGCCTCGCGGATCTCTTCGTCGGTGACCGTGATCGTCTTGGGCACACCTTCAATCAGGTGCCGCCCCTTGATCTCCATCGTGATGCGCTCGTCGAGACCGTAGGCGGAACCGACCTTCATCTTGATGTTTTCGGACGTCCGCTCACCGATCAGCAGGTTGTACGTCTTCTTGATGTACGAGATGATCGCCTCGTCCATCTCGTTGCCCGCCACGCGCA
>CALBET010000511.1 GCA_937888665.1 uncultured Acidobacteriota bacterium | reverse complement strand
CGGCCGGAATCGCTCCGAGCGTGTGCCAACGATTCCGGCGGGGTCGACCGTCGACGAACTGCCAGATGTATTGGTCGAAGCTTCCGCCGTCCTGAATCCGCAGGAAGGCTTGGGCGTTGCTGACCGCCGATTCGACCTTGAGCCGATTGCGAACAATTGCCGGGTTCGCCAGCACACGGGTGATGCGCCGACGATCGTACCGGGCCACCGCGGTCGGATCGAAGCCGTCGAAGGCCGCGCGGTAGCCTTCACGTTTCCGCAGAATCGTGATCCACGCCAGTCCGGCCTGGGCGCCTTCCAACAGCAACATCTCGAACAGTCGCCGGTCGTCATGGAGGGGGACGCCCCACTCCGTGTCGTGGTACCGCTGATACAAGGGGTCGGAGCCGGCCCATGCGCATCGGGTCAGCTCAGTCATGGGGACAGGCGCTCCCGAGCCCGCTCGACCTCACGGTGGAAATTGAACAACGCGTCGGCCGACTCCTGTTCGTCGGTGAAGTTATAGGTTCGACCGCCTCTGCGCTGAACCGTGAGGGTGTGCTCAAGGTACTCGACCGCATGCTGCTCGAGTTCGGAGAATGGAATCGAAAACGCGTCGTCATCCGAGGTCTCGTAGTGAATGCCGTCGAGATCCGCTCGAAGTCGGCCCGAGCAGGATCCGAATCGGTGCGTGTGGACCACGTCAACCGAGGCCTCAAGGCGGACTTCGAGGAAGCGCACGTCGACGGAGACGAGGTCGTCGCCAACCTCGATGTCTTGGGAGAAGCCTTGGTAGCCCTCCGACGACACGTTGAGTCGATGTGGTCCCGACGTCACGTCCGAGGTTTCGAACGGCGTCGTCCCGACGAACCGCCGATCCAGGAAGACCGAGGCGCCTGGCACGTCGCTGGCTACTTGCAGCAGCGGCTCGAGCCGCGATTCCGGCACGGAGGGTGCGGCGGTCACTGCCTCCGGTTCCGGGTCGGGCGCCCTCACGGGTTCTGGGTCTGGCTCAGGCGCACGCGGCGCGACCACCGGCTCCGATTCCGGCTCGCGGGCGGCGACCGGCGGCGGGTCCGCAGCGGCGGTGATCGGCGCCGGTTCGTCGTCGCCGGTGGGCGCCGGCCAGAAGTACGCGGCCGTGGCGCCACCGATGATGACCAGCGCGATCAGTGCGGCACGACCCCTCCAGGATGGTTCGTTCGTGGCGGTGTCTGACGGGTGTTCTAGCAAGGACATCCTTGTATGATCCTATCGTGAGACGACTTTTATTGGCGACGCTGCTCTTGTGGATTGCACCGATTCCGGCGATACACGGGCAGGGCTCGTTCGTGTCACCGCTGAGCATCGAGCAGATGCGGAACAAGCAGGTGGTCGTCGAGACCACCGAGGGCACGTTCGTGATCGATCTGCTGCCCGACGCGGCGCCGAATCATGTCGGGTTGATCATGGGCCAGATCGCCGAAGGCGGATTTGACGGCACCAGCTTTCACGGGATGGTGACGCGCGGGATCGTTCAGGGGGGCGACCCGTTTTCGAAAGATCCTGAACGCGGCGACGAGTACGGGCGCGGCGGTCTCGGCCTGGTCGCGGCCGAGCCCAGCGGCGAGCGCCACACGGCCGGCACCGTCTCAGCCGTGGGTGTGCCTGGCGATCCGAACAGCGACGGCACGCAGTTCCTCATCACGGTCGTGGCGCAGCCCGGTCTCGACGGTCACCACACGATCTGGGGACGCGTGGCGGAGGGGCTCCCGGTGGTGACTCGCATCTCCGAGACCCCGGTTGACGCTGACGGCAAGGCGATGGAGCGGGTCGAGATCGTCGCGGCCACGATCCGCGACTGGGCGCCGCCCCCGCCCCCGCCATTCACGACGGAGACCGTGGACGAACTCGCCGCCTATCGTGCCGTGCTGGACACCGACGCGGGGCCGATCACGATCGAGCTGCTGGCGGACCGTGCCCCCGAGCACGCGCGCAATTTTCTGCGATTGGCTGACGCGGGGGTCTACGACGGCATGGCGTTCCATCGCGTGGCGCCGGGGTTTGTCGTACAGACCGGTTTCATCCCCAGTCGCGAGACCCCGCTGACCGAGGAGCAACGTGCGCTCGTGGGCACTCTCGCGCCCGAGTTCAGCGACACCCCGCATGTGAAGGGGATTGTCTCGATGGCCCGTGGCGAGGAAGAAGGGAGCGCGTCGACCTCGTTCTTCATTGTGATCGGCGATGCGACCGAGCTCGACGGTGTGTACACCGTGTTCGGGCGGGTGACGGCCGGAATGGAGGCGGTGGACCAGATCGCCGCAGCGCCCACCGACGGTGAGACGCCGACCACACGCATCCCGCTTCATGGGGTCCGGTTGGAACGGGACCAAGCCCGCGACTAGAGTCGCGCCAGGAGCGTGACGGCAATTCGCGCGTAATGATCGATGGCCGCGCGCAGCGCATCGATGCTGACGTGCTCGTCGGCCGTGTGCGCGACCAGCACGGAGCCCGGGCCGAACAGCAGGGGTTCTCCCCAGGCCGTCAGAAAGGGGATGTCGGTGGTGAACGGGAAGACGGCAGTGTCGAAACCGGGCACGGTCGCCATGCGAACCGGCGGCACCTCCACCACGTCGTCGAATGCGACCCAGGCGGCCAGCGGTTCGAGCGCGGCGCGCACCGCCGTCGCCGGGCCCACGATTCGGAAGTTGACCTCGGCGGTGGCGTCCGGCGGGACGACGTTGGGTGCCACGCCGCCCTCTATCAGCGCGACAGTGTAGCTGGTGTGTCCCAATGTGGCGTCGTATGGCAGGGTCATGGCGCGAAGGCCGATCAGGGCGTCGAGAAGTTTCTCGATCGCCGATTCTCCCTCTTCGGGGTGCGACGAGTGGGCCGCTCGCCCGCTGGCTCGCAGCCGTACTCGATACACGCCGCGGGTGGCGACACCGAGCCGATTGTCGGTGGGTTCGCCGTCGACCAGATAGCGGGAGCCGCGCGGCGCCCGGTTGGCTGCGTGCGCTCCGTGGCTGCCGCGTTCTTCGCCGACGACGAACAGGGCCCCCACGCGGGTCTCACCCGCGTCGCGCAGTTTGTCGAGCGCGCCGACCTGCGCCGCAGCGATCCCCTTCGCGTCGCAGGCACCACGACCATAGAGCAGATCGCCGTCGACGCGGCTCGGGAAGAATGGCGGGACACAGTCGAGGTGGGTCGACAGCACGACGTCCGGATCGCGTTCTTGAACCGTGACATACAGATTGACCCGGTCACCCTCGACCGGCTGCACCTCCACACGATAGTCGCGCGCTCGCAGCCACGACGTGAGCCATGATGAAACGGAAGCCTCGTGCGGTGTGGTCGAGTCGATGTCGATCAGCGATCGCGCAAGGTCCACGACGTCGAACGCGATCTTGGCCATGGCTCAAGCTCGGTGCCCGGATGCCCTCGTCAGGGAGCGGCGGGGTCGGGGCAAATCCCCAGATCGTCCAGCACCTGCACGATCCGTTCACGTGACGACGGTTGCGGCTCGACCATAGGGAGCCGGTAGTACAGTTCGAGCAGTCCAAGGTGCGCCATCGCCGCCTTCACTGGAATCGGATTGGCTTCGATGAAGTTGACCTGCATCAGGGGCAAGAGCCGCGTGTGCAGTCGGCGCGCGGTGGCGAAGTCGCCGTTGAGCGCGGCCGAGACCATCTGTACCATCTCGGCCGGGACCTCGTTCGAGGTCACGGAGATGACGCCAGCGCCGCCCACCGATATCAGCGGCACGGTAAACAGGTCGTCGCCAGACAGCACACAAAAATCGGACGGGACACGACGGCAGATCTCACACAGCTGCGTCAGGTTGCCCGAGGCTTCTTTCACGCCAACGATGTTCGGAATCTCGGCCAGTCGGCACAACGTCTCGACATCGACGTTGCAACCGGTGCGGGCCGGTACGTTGTAGACCACGATCGGGAGCGGCGTGCTCTCCGCAATGGCCGCGTAGTGGCGGTAGAGCCCTTCTGGGGTCGGTCGGCTGTAGTACGGCGTGACGGACAGGATGCCGTCAGCCCCCGCGCTTCGCATGTCGGCTACTTGGTCGATGACCACGCGGGTGTCGTACCCTCCGGCGCCGGCCAGAATCGGGACCCGACCGTCCGCCGCCTTCACGACCAGCTCGACGACGCACCGCTGCTCGGCGCGCGTCAGGGTTGGGTTCTCGCCGGTCGTGCCACAGGGCACCAGGAAGTGGATTCCAGCCTCGATCTGTCTGGCGGCCAGTCGCTGGACCCGCGCCTCGTCAACCGCACCGCCGGCCGTGAACGGCGTCACGAGCGCCGTCCCGCATCCCGTCCATCCCCGACTCATGGTCCGAGTCCCAGCACGTCGCGCATCGAGAACCACCCCCGCCGTCCGTGCAGCCAACGAGCCGCCTCGAGTGCGCCCCGCGCGAACGTGGCGCGGTCCCGGGTGGTGTGGGTAAGGGCGATCGTCTCAACCGGACCGTCGAACCCGACCGTGTGGGTGCCGGGAGCCGACCCGACGCGGGTCGACGCCGTATCGATTCTGCCCGTGTAGCCCTGTCGTTCCATCGCGGTCCGCATGGCCAGCGCCGTGCCGGACGGAGCGTCGATTTTTGCCGCATGGTGGATTTCGTGAATCCACGCGCCGAACTCTTCTCGTGGTGCGAACAGCTCCGCCGCGCGTTCGGTCAGCGCCAGGAACAGGTTGACGCCCAACGAAAAGTTCGCGGCCGCCACCACGCCGATGCCGGCCTCATCCGCCGTCGTCCGCATGGCCGCTTCCTGGTCGTGCCAGCCGGTGGTGCCGACAACGAGGTTCACCCGGTGACGGGCCAGTTGCGGAAGGTTGTCCGAGACGGCGTCCGCGGTCGAAAAATCGATCGCGACGTCGACGTCACGCACTTGGTCCGCCGTGATGCCCACACCGCCACGATTGTTATCGATGTCGAGGCGTCCTACCACGTCGAAGCCGTACGAGTCACTGAGCTGGTCGACCAGCTTGCCCATGCGACCGTACCCGATAATGAGGAGCCGCACCTAGCGTGCCCCCCGGTCGTTCGTCGCGCCCGCTCGTATCACCCGGCGGATGACGGCCGCGGCCTGCTTCGCGTCGCCCTCGGTGTCGAACGTCAGGGTGGACGAGAATCGCCGGTCCACGACGCCGGCCTCGTGATCCCGCACGCCGATGCCGGCCCAGGCCACCGCGTTCGCAACGGCGTAGGCGAATCCGGGCCAGTTATCGCCCTGCATCAACAGCGTGGTGGCCGGCGACAGCGAGAAGCCGGCCGCCCGTGCGACCGCGGCCGCTCGCGGTCCCTCCCCGGCATAGACCTCGACAATGTTGCGTTTCGCCCGCCCCGGAGCGGCTCGAACACGGACGACCTTGAGGTCCGCACCCTGCTGCGCGAGTGGTTCGAGGGCCGCGGCAAGGGCGCCGGGCCGACCTGGGACCTCGGTGCGCCAGAGACCGATTCGTTTGACCTTGATATCCATATGTTGAGGCACCGCTGAGGAGCCGCAGGCTGCCGAATTTCGGTGATTATACTAGTCTCGCGTCTCAGACGTTCGCCGAGTCGGTCCCGGCGAGAGGAGAGCAGAAACAACCAGCCTTGGAGACCCAGTTGATGGCGACGATACCGAAGACCATGCGGGCGATTGATCTCTCCGAGCCAGGCGGCCCGGATGTGCTCTTCCTTGGTGAGCAGCCGGTGCCGGGGCTGAGCGCTGGCGAGTTGCTGGTCAAGGTGGTGGCGGCCGGCGTGAATCGAGCCGACTGTATGCAGCGGCGCGGCGAGTATCCTCCGCCACCCGGTGCCTCGGAGATTCTGGGGCTCGAAGTGTCCGGCACCGTGGTGGCACTGGGGGAGGAGGTGTCTGGCTGGCAGGTCGGCGACCCGGTCTGCGCGCTGCTGGCCGGCGGCGGATACGCGGACTATTGCGCCGTCCCCGCCCCCCAATGTCTGCCCGTGCCACGGGGCGTCGACCTGGTCGACGCGGCCGCGTTGCCTGAAGTGGCGCTGACCGTGTGGACCAATGTGTTCGAGCGTGGCGGCTTGACGCCGGGGGAGACGCTCCTCGTGCATGGGGGCTCGAGCGGCATCGGAACCATGGCCATCCAGCTGGCGCACGCGCTTGGCTCGCCAGTGTTCGTGACGGCCGGATCGTCCGAGAAGTGCGCTGCGTGCGAGGCGCTTGGCGCCGAACGGGCGGTCAACTATCGGGAGGTCGACTTCGTCGAGGCTGTCCGCTCGGTGGCCGGTGGGGTCGACGTCATTCTCGACATGGTTGGCGGCGCCTACCTGGACCGCAACCTCAGTCTGTTGAATCTCGATGGCCGGCTCGTGATCATCGCGTTGATGAGCGGAGCGCGCGCGGAGATCAATCTGGCAACGCTGATGCGGCGTCGCCTGGTCGTCACCGGCACGACGTTGCGGGCGCGGACGATCGAAGAGAAAGGGGCGGTCGTCGACGCCGTCCGGCGGCGAGTCTGGCCGCTCGTCGAGTCGGGACGAGTGCGCCCCGTAATCCACCAGCGTCTGCCGCTGTCCCGGGCTGGGGAGGCTCACCGGGTGATGGAAGAGAGCACCCACATTGGCAAGCTGCTCCTGGTGACATAGACCGGGCATCACCCAGAGGGGGCCTTGGCTCGGTCGAATCGAGAACTCTGCGTGAGGATCGGACGCTCGACCCCACCGCCTGCGTGGAAAGCGGAGGACCTATCCTAGCAGCCCGTGGTGAAAGCCCCGCTGCATTCGACGGGCGCTTTATCCCGGCTGCCGGCGTTGCTTCTCGGTCACATACTGCCCGTATTCTCCCTCGTCACGCCTTGTCAGCCGGGCAAATCGCCCGTCTCGGTGACACGCGGGGTTCCACCACGGGCTGCTAACGTGGGGTCTGGGCCGAACACCCGGTTGAAATTGCCGGCGAGGATTTGCTCGCGCGCGTCGTTGCCAACGGCGAGATCGTCGAGGATGGACAGTTGCGTCTCGTATACCGGTCGCTGCCAGCCTCGCGGGAAGAATGACGAATCGGTCCCAAATACCAGACGGTCAGGTCCAAGCGTGTCCAGCGCCTGGCTGAACACGGTTCGCAGGGTCACGGTGGGGAGGTACTGGAGCCAGCGGTTGGAGCTGGACGTATCGAGATGGATGCTGGGGCACAGGTCGGCCGCCATCAGCGCTTCCCTCAGGAATCCGGCGCCGAAGTGCGGAATGATGACCGGCACCGCCGGATACCGCGAGGCCACCGGTACGATGGCCAGTGGATCGCCGAGACGGATGTCAACGGGGGTTCGAAGCCCCAGCGTGCGTCGCACACCGACACTGAGCACTCCGCAGTGGATGAACACGGCGGCGTCGGCGGCGGACGCCGCGGCGAAGAGCCGTTCAACGACCTCATCGTCCAATCGAAAGCCATGCATCGCCGGAAACAGGCAGGCGCATCGAATGCCCAGCTCGCCAAAGAGTCGGGTCAGACGCGCGGATGAATCTGGCCGTGTCGGGTCCACCATGCTCATCGCGACGAGCCGGGTCGGGTGTCGACGGGCTGCGATCGACACCGACTCCTCGTCGCCCGGCAGACTCGCCATCAGCGCCGCGCGATGTACGTCGTGCGTATCGAGTTCCCGCACCCATCGGTCGGCCAGCTCTTCAGGCGTACCTGGCGGGTCCCATCCCAGACGCCGGGGAATGGCCACGGCGGCGTCCCGCGGTATCGGGGGCGTCGTCTGCGTGCCGAGCGCGGCGAAGAACCCGGCGGAAAAGAAATGACAGTGCGCGTCGTTGAGCATCGGTGCTGTGACTGGCCGGTGAGGCGTTGGCGTCTGCCCCCGCAGTATACTGCTCCCCTTGTGCGCGGTTCGTCGCGTACGAACGCTCCAGTTGGGGGAGTCATGGTTTGTCAGGAGGTCGTGACGTGGCACGTGACAAGGTCGGCCGAAACGATCCGTGTCCTTGTGGCAGCGGGAAGAAGTACAAGCAGTGCTGTGAGAAGACCGAGCACTCGCTGAGTGCGGGTGCGTGGATTGCGATCGTCGTGGTGGCGGTGGCCGCGGTGGTTGCGGTGGTCATGAGCTTCACAGTGACGATGCCGCCCGCAGAGGTGGCCTGTGCGCCCGGCCAGGTGTGGTCAGCAGAGCACGGGCACTGTCACTAGTACTCGGGACGGGGCTGCGGCCTGAACCCCGCGTGGCCGCTCCGCGGGAACCCCTGAGCGCCCCACTCCGCGGCCCACGCTCGATGAAGTGCCCGAGTTGTCAACGCAGCCGTGAGTCCTTAGCGAGCGTCGCCCTGAACACCGAGCACCTGCTCGAGATCGCCGCGCAGGTCCTCTTCCATGCCCGGCGACAGCTTGTCGCCGTGCCGCGTGAGATGGAACACGTCAATCGCGCGATCCCCTTCGGTGGAAATAAGCACCAGCTCGATGTCGCATCCATGTTCGGACATGACGCGGCTGATGCCGAAGAGCAGCCCCCACTGGTTGGCGCCGCCGATCTCAAGGACCGTGTACCGGTCTGAATAGTGGTGGTCGAAGTGCACGAGCGGGCGCACGCGCATCTTGATTTTGTCTCGGCGCGACCGTGCCGCCGCTTCGCGTCCCTTGAGCAACGACGGTAGGTCGACGTCACCGGCGACGACATCTTGAAGCACGCGTGTGAGCTCGGATTGCCCCGCCTCGTTCAAGGCCAGGAACCGGTCGGCGTCGACGAAGCGGAACAGATCAAGCACCACGTTTTGGCTGTTGCTCATCGCCTGTCCCCGCAGGATATCCATGCCGAAGTAGGACAGGACGCCGCAGATATTTGAGAAGATCCGCGGGCGGTCCTTCGTGACCACGCTCAGCTCCCAGACATCGTCCTGCTTGTCGAGCGTCATCCGTAGCTCGTCCGGTTCCAGGTTGCGAGAGAGTTTGATGTGGTCGTATACCCTCTGTGGCTCGACCAACCGAAGATACCGCTGTGGGAGCCCTTCGAGAAACGCCGTGACTTGCTGTTCCGAGATCTCAGCCGGCCGTCGGTTGCGCAGCGCTGACACGTTCGACTGCCCGGTCTCGAGCACCTCGTCGCCGTAGCCAAGCGTGAGGTGGTTGTAGGTGTCGACATACAGGCGCCACAGCAGCTCTTCCTTCCACGGCGTGAGTACCTCCGGGCTGACGGCCTGCACGTCGGCGAGCGTCAACAGGCACAGCATCTTGAGTCGGTCCTCGGTGCCCACCAGACGCGCGAATTGTCGCGCCACTTCCGGGTCCTCACTGTCCCGCCGAAAGGCGGCGACTGACATTTCCAGGTGGTGTCGAATCAGGAACTCTACGGTGTGGATGGAGTCCGGCGCGATGCGAAGGCGACGCAGCGGTCCTCGTACCATGCGCACGCTTTCCTCGGCGTGATTCTTGTTCGACCACTTGCCCACGTCATGAAACAGGAGCGCGAGGACGATCAGCTCCGGTTCGTCCAGTTCCGCCAGGAGGCTCGAGAATCGTCGGCGGGCCGTGACGTCTGGATCAGCCAGCGCCGACAGATTTCGGATGGTGAGGAGCGTGTGCTCGTCGACGGTGTACTTGTGGTAGAAGTCGCGAATGACCCTGCAATAGATCTTCCGGAACTCTGGGAACATCCCACCCAGCAGGCCCGTCTGGTGCAGCTCGGACAGCCGTTCGTAGAGGCCCGGCGCCGGGGTCAGAAAGTGCAGGAACCGATCCCGCTCGGCGGTTCCCGGGAAGAACTCCTCCGACGAGTACCGATCCCCGTGCCGCTCTACGAAGGCCAGGCTTTCCGGTGACACCGCGCAGCGATGGTCGATCGCCGCCTGGAACATGCCAAGCCAGGTGCGCGGCTGGAGCGAGGCTCTGACGGTGTCGATGAGACTGATGCCATTGATGCCGCGCTGCAGGTTGTCGCCGGCCGGCTCCTCCGGCACCGGTGCGGAGGGCGGCCTGGCTTCCCGTAACGCGGCGGCCAGGATGCGACTGACGTTGCGTGCATGATGGAAGTACACGCTCATGAGCGCCTCGACCTGCCCGCCCGTGTCACCGCCAGGAGCCCCGAAGCGTTGCGCGACGGTTTCCTGATGCGCGTGACTCAGGCCGTTGAGATTGCGTTTGTTCTCCAGATGCAGGAGTGCGCGGATCCGAAGTAAGAACTCCTCTGCTTCATCGAGGGCTTCATCCAGACGGCCAGACGTCATCGGCACGGCTCGTGCGGCGTCGGGCTGAGTCAGTCCGACGATGGTGCGGATCGCGGAGACATCGCGAAGCGCGCCGGGGGCTTCCTTCACGTCAGGCTCCAGGCGGTAAATGGTCCCGTTGAACTGACGGTGGCGGACGGCGACCAGACCCAGCAGGGCGTCTATCGTCGGCTGGCGCCACACGGACTGGGCGCCACGGATGATTGCGTCGAAGCGTGCGAAGAGTCCGGCGTCTCCCGCCAGGAAGCGGGCATCGGTAAGCGCGACCAGAAACTCGGGATTGTCCTGCTGGGCCTCTCCCAGCTCGTCCAGTCGCCGGACCTGCTGCCCGATGTCGAGTCCCAGGTCCCACAAGGGGTGCAGCAGTGCCGTGACGAAGCGTTCCTCTGCGGCGGCTATCTGGCCGTCGAACAGGAACAGGAGGTCGATGTCTGAGTGGAGGCAGAGGTGCCGGCGTCCATAGCCGCCGATGGCCACCAGCGCCACGGGGGTCTGGGTCTCGTGGGCCGCGTTGCCATGCAGCTGTTGCAGAATCTCGTCGACTTGGGTCGAGAACACGTCGGCCGCCTGGGCGCCGCCCCGCGCCTCGCGGATCTCGTCCCGATAGATTTCTCGCGCCAGACGGAGCAAGTCAACGGGCGCCCGTTCACCAGCCGGAGTCGACTCGGCGGTGTCGTGCGTGGTCTGTGGCATGGGAAACTCTACTACGGGACCACTTAGTACCCGAGACTGAACCCGAAGGTGCCAACCGCCTGGACGCCATCGCCGCGGTTGAACGCCGTCAGCGCGTCCCCCAGGGTCATCAGATGCACACCGGCACTGATTTCCCAGTCGCCATACGATTCGGCCACCGCGAGCGGCATGGTCGCCACAATGCCGATGTCGGCGAAGCCGAACGCGCTGTCGTTGCCGGGCGTTTCTTCGTAGTAGTCGCTCAGACTGATACCCAGGGTGACCGGCACACTCAGCGCGATTGGTGAGCCCCGTAGGTTCAGTGTCGTCGGGAGGCCCGGCTCGACGCCCAACTCGACGTAGACCCCCTCGCTCGCACCGCCGTCCGCCTGGCCGCCCAACTCGACCGCCATCAGGATGTGGGGAGACAGGGCCAAGCGACCGAGCCACGCGCTGTCGTCCACCGCGAAATTGAGCGCCAACTCCTTGACCGTGCCGAACGAGGCGTTCGGGCTGAGATACGCGGTATAGGTGAGTCCGAAGTCCCAATTGTCGACGCCGAACGAGAACCCCGTATAGAAGTCAGACTCGTACCAGGCGGCCGCATTCTCGGACGGTCCGTCGCTGCCGCTCGGACCGCTGTGGAGACTGTTCCATTGGCCGATGGTGAGCGAGACGTTGTTGAGACCCTCGGTACCCTCGAACAGGTTGAACGCCACCTCGAAGAAGGGCTGTGCGACAACGCCCGATCGCTCCTGGACGATGCCGCGAAAAAAGTACGCGTGGCTGAAGTCGGCGCCCGTGGCGACCGAGACCCTGGAGGGTTCCTGCGCGGTCGCGGCCGGCACGGCCGATGCGCTGATCAGCGCGACCAGACCCGTCGCCGACATGAATCGCCAAAGAACACGCCACTCCGCTGTCATATGTGAAACCCCTCCGTCGGACGACCCACCGTCCGAACGATCGCGCGATCTTACCAGAGGATCGGTGGGGAGGGCCGGGCGAGGGGGGCGCCCCGCGTCGAATGTCTCTGACACGGGGCGCCAGCTGGCACGGACTAACGTATACGCCGGGGGGGGCGCGGTGATGCGCGCCCCCCCCCCGGCCGCGGAGTGGAGCAGTCGGGCGCCCCCTGAAGCGGCCGAGGGGGCGGGGCGTGGTCCCCGTCCAGTTACTTGATATTGAACGTCTTGCTGATGCCGAAGACCATGGTGAGTCCGAACCTCGGGTCCCCGAGGCTGTCATGGTGGCCAGATAGATCCGAATCGTTCAAGATCCCGGCGATCGAGAAGTCGAGGTCTGATGCCGAGAAGCCGTACCCGACCTCGCCATAGGTGCCTGCGAAGTCAGCCCCGAAACCTCCGACTGTGCCATAGAATCCCTCGTGTTCCGCCGTGACTGCGGCGAACCAGTAGTCCTGGGTCGGGCCGTCGAAGTTCTCGTATTGTCCGAACGAGAACTCCACGCTAACCGGGCCGTATCCGGCGCCGAGATTGGCCTCGAGGTAGGTGTCGTCGAACTCGTTCGTGTACAGGTAGGCAGTCCCACCGGCGCTGAGGCTCACGCCGCCCACATCGCCTCCGACGCTGCCGAACAAGTCGACCTCGCTGCCGAGTCCGACATCGGCAATCCACGTGCCGACAGAAAGGGCTCCCGCGCTCGCGTCCAAGCCTGCGCTTGCTGACGACGTTTTCTGCAGAAGTCCGCGGAAGTAGTACTGACTCACCCAGCCCGCATTGGCGGACACCGAGGTCTCGACCTGGGCTTCGGCCGTGACCGGAGCCAGGAGTGCGAGCGCGACGGCTGCTATGCCGAGTGTTCCTAGCTGTTTGCCGCGCCTGCCCGTTATCGCGCCTGCCACGACCGATAGCACTCTCACCGCAACGTGACCCTGCGTTCGCATCAACGACATCGTCATCCTCCGTAACTGGTTGCCAAGAAACCTGCTGATTCCCACACGCGCCTTACGGTGGGTTCTGATATCTGCCTGACCGCCGAACTTGGCGGTTCCTAACGTCCTTCCGTCTGTCCGCCGCCGGCCGGGTGACCGCTATGGTGTGGTCCTCCGTTCTCGGGCGCCGAGGGTGAGCGGTGTGGAGCCCGGGCGGCACGCGCGACCGCGACGCGGCATGCCGCCCAAGCCCCGGATACAGCTGGCAGGCGCTCAACCCTGCCTGCTGTCTTAGCTGTGCGTGATCGAGAAGCCGCCGTAGGCCTCCATCCCGTGCTCGCTGACGTCCAGTCCGATCCGCTCTTCTTCCTTGGTGACCCGGATACCGGTCGTCGCCTTGAGCCCGAGGAAGATGATGAACGCGGCGGGCAGACAGAAGGCCCCGTACGACAGGACCCCGATGAGCTGGGTCAGGAAAGAGTGATCCGGGTTCGTGCTGAAGATGCCGACCGCCAGCGTGCCCCAGATTCCACAGACGAGGTGGACGGAGAGCGCGCCCACCGGGTCGTCGAGCTTGGCGCGGTCGAACATCAGCACCGCCGCCACCACCATGAGACCCGCAATCAGGCCGATGATGATCGCCGAGTTGACCGAGACCGTGTCCGCGCCGGCGGTGATGCCGACCAGACCAGCCAGCGATCCGTTCAGGACCATACTGAGGTCAGGCTTGTGCTGCAATGACCAGGAGGCGATCATCGCCCCGATGATCCCGGCCGCGGACGCCAGAGAAGTGGTCACGAAGACGAGCGAGACCAGTGCAGGATCTGCACTGAGCACTGACCCGCCGTTGAATCCGTACCAGCCGAGCCACAGCAGGAACACACCGATGGTGGCCAGTGGCATGCTGTGTCCGGCCACCGGTCGAATCCCGCCGCCTTCGAGATACTTGCCCAGGCGTGGCCCGAGGACGATGATGCCCGCCAGCGCGGCCCATCCCCCGACCGAATGCACGAGGGTCGAACCCGCGAAGTCGTAGAAGCCCATCTGGTCGAGCCAGCCCGCGCCCCATTTCCAGGACCCGGCGATGGGGTAGATGAGCGCGACGTAGATGGTCGTGAAGATCAGGAACGGACCGAGTTTGACCCGCTCGGCCACCGCACCGGACACGATCGTGGCCGCCGTCGCCGCGAACATGCCCTGGAAGATGAAGTCCGTCCAGTACGTGTAGCCGACGTTGTAGGCGGAGGTCATGTCTTCGGGACTCGGGTTCAGTCCGAATCCGGCGAAACCGAAGAACTGGCCGAGCATGAAATCGCCCGGATACATCAGGTTGAAGCCGACAAAGGCGTAGGTCAGCAGCCCGATGGCGACAATTGCGGTGTTCTTGAACAGAATGTTCACGGTGTTCTTGGAACGGGTCAGCCCCGACTCCAGCGTCGCGAAGCCGAGATGCATGATGAACACCAGGAACGTGGCCACGAGCATCCAGGTGTTGTTGACCGCGAACATCTCCGGAGAGACTTCGTCCTGCGCGTATGCCACGGCGGGCATGAGTATGAGTACGAGGAGCAGCAGCGTCGCGTACCGGCCGATTGATCGGATCAAGCGGTTCGTCATGGGGA
>CALBET010000510.1 GCA_937888665.1 uncultured Acidobacteriota bacterium | reverse complement strand
TCATGGTTGGCGGGCAGCTCCAGGGCGCGATTAGGCGGCGCGCCGGTCGCAGTGATGGTGCAAGCCGCCAAGGTATAGATCCGATCACTCGTTCGACATAGGGGTTCTGCCAAGGACTGCGTGGGGCGGTCAGGACTTCCTCCATGGCCATGGCGTCGACGCACGTGCGCACGGCAGGCCCGTAAATCCCGTCTCGAGCCCGGAGCAGGAACCGTGGCGCGGTGTCCCACGGAACGCGTTGCGGAGCTGTTGGTCGGTCCACGCCGCCGTGGGATGCTCGGTCACGTTGATATGCAGGATGCGGCGGCGGTCATGGGCGAGGACGACGAAGACGAAGAGGACCCGCCACGTGACGGTCGGGACGACAAAGAAGTCGACCGCGGCCAGCTGGCTCACGTGATTTGTGAGGAACGTGCGCCACGTCCTGTGACGGCGGACGCCGCGGGCGCACCAGATACTGCCCGACGGTGGTCTCGGCGACCTCAATTCCAAGCTTGCACAGCCCGCCATGGATGCGCGTGGGATGCGGGGCCGCCCGGGGCCTCGCGAGCGACTCTTCCGGCGCTGCAGCACAGCGAGTTGATGGCGGAGCGCGAGGATCTCCGTTTCCAGCTCCACGCGGGACCGGAAGGACGACCGGAGCGCGGCGTCGGTGCGTCGGGTCTGGCCAGGCGGTGCTCGAATCAGCCGAAGTGCCGCTGGGCTGGATCGCCCTGGGACTGCAGGAGATAGACGACGTTGCGGCCGGTCTTCGCTGACCCTGACAAGCTCGGCGAGCTCCGCGCTGAGATCATCGACTGTCCTTGTTCCGTCGCAGAGGTTCCAAATAGCGCTAGCGGCGGGGTTGAACTGAAACGTCTCATTGAAGCCGTCCATGGCAAGGGTGACCTTGGAATCGGCTTCCTTCTGCTTTGCCCGGTCACTGCGTCGGCTTCCAGGCCGGAGACGCGGGCGGCCGCGGACCGGCGGGCTGCCAACGCGCATCCAGGATCAAGCTGACCTCGGCCTCGACATGACACGAGTTGAACGTCCTTCCGATGAGGGGCCGGACGTCCATAGCAAACCCCGAAAGGAAGCTGGTGTTGAGGGCTTCCGGCCGTAAGTTGCCGGCCGGATTCTGGAAAGTGGATTGGACGCGATGCATCGCCAGATTGAGCACGCTCGGTGCGGCCTCGCACACGAGATGCGGCCGCTCGAGGGGACGGCGGGACATCGCGGCTTCGAGCACCTCGGCCTTTTGGAACGGCAGGGTCGGCCAGTATGGGGCGATGTCCGCTGTGCGGTAAATATTCGCGTCGACCGACATCGGATAGTTCCAGTAGCCGGCGTTGGCTCTTTTCCAATCCCAGCGGTGGCCGTTGCTGAAGTCGGGTGGCGTGGTCTTGATCTTGCGCGGATGACAGTAGGTGATGTTTTCGCCGAGGCGCAGAGAGACGGCTAAAACGTCTTCGTCTTCATCGAGCAGATCGACGAGGCCGTGCGCGCTGAAGGGCCGCGTGAAGATCTGGTCGTCAACCATCGGCATGAGATGGCGGCCCGGTCCCGCCGCGATGCGCTCGAGCAACTCCAGCAGGGCCATACGAAACGGCCCCCCTTCTTCGACCCAGTCGACCTCGGGATACCAGCGCCGCAGGGCGTTGTAGCCGCGCTCGAAGGCGAGGTTCGAGGTGGTGTAGAGCACGTGAACGCGGTGCGGTAGCGACAGAAACGCGCGCGCACTGCGCAGCACAGCGTCGAGCTGGCAGGCGCGGTCGCGGCTCAGAATCAAGACGTCAAGAGCAGCGTCCGCCGCGTTTTCCGCTTGGCGCGTAGGCGCGGGCCCGGGCAGGAGATCGGAATGGTCGTCAGACACGGAGATCGACCCCCCTGGCTGCGCCCCATTCCGCCACGGTTCGCTCCTTCCCCAAGTGGATAGGAAACATTCTTAGACAGGACATTTAGTAACTGATTTCTTTTGTGATAGTTACAGCGTTCCTCGAGGTCTTGTTGCTAGAATCGGTGTTGCGATCACCACTCACGCAACGTAGGTCCCCGATGAACAGACGCCAGTGTACCAAGTTCTCCCGCCGGCTCACCCAGCTGTGGGGCGAGGGCACCAAGACGCTCGCCGACATCCTGCGTGTCTTCAATGCCCTCGCGGACCGATCGGTGCGGTACAAGCCCTGTCACAATCAACTCGGGAAGGCGGCCTTTCCGACGTTCACCTGGCAGCTCTTTGATCACCTGCTGCAGCACCTGGTGCTGCGCGTGCTCGGCCCGGTGCCCGGGGATGCGCTGCGATGCTTCGACGATGTTCTGCGGCAAGACGGGACCTACTTCGCGGTCGTGGACGGCGAGCGCCAGTTTCTGCCGACCCCCGGCGACCTGCGCCGCAAGTTACTGCGAGCCGACCGGGGCGACATGGACGTCGCCTCCTGTCGGCGGGTGCACGACGCGGGGGGCTCTTTCATCGTCCGCTTCCAGACGGGCGTCAACCCGGTCGGCGGCCGCGCAACGGTGGGGGGGGCGCGGGCACCCCTCGTGGAGTGGGAGCAAGCTGGATGCCCTCCGGGGGCGCCTCACCGGGAGGTCTGGGGATCTGCTCGTGCGGTGGAAGCCGAACGATCCCCCGTTTCGGCTCCTGCTCCTGTGGAATCGCACGCGGAAGGAGCACCGGACCCCACGGTCCGTCTCTGGGGTCTGGCAAGCCCGCCACGAAGATATTCGGCCCACGCGCCCGACGTTAAGTATATAACTGCATCGATCCGGGACGGCCACAATGGAAATCCCGAATTGGAGGCCTCTCCCTCTTTCTCTTCGACAGCGCCCACTATCCGCGATGGCTGCGCGCTCACAGCCTCCTGTCAACGCGGAAGCGGCGGAGAAGACGGTGGCGGCGGCCTTGAAAAGTACGGGGTACACGGTTGGGGGGCATAGGCCTGACTCATTGGGCGAGCGGATCTTCGACGTCCTGAACCCTAACGCGACAGCGACGGCAAAGCCAGACGCCGTGACCGATCATCGCCGGAGGACAACGGTATCCTGTGTTCGCCTGCTGGCTGCCGAGCTCAGTGCCGGGTGGACGTGCAGCCGGGCAGTTACTGGAAGCG
>CALBET010000509.1 GCA_937888665.1 uncultured Acidobacteriota bacterium | reverse complement strand
CAAACGCAGGGCGTCGGCCTGACCGGTGACGCCGCCGCCCTTTGCGGTGGCCATCACATCAATCTTGTCGGCCGCCTCGGCCACCAGGAGCGGTTCTTTGATGCGGTTGCGGATGGATTCAGACGGAAACCGCTTCTCAAGGGCTGACCCTCGGAGCTCTATTTCACCCGTACCAGGCTTCAAAAACACCCGTGCGGTCGACGACTTGCGTCGACCCGTCCCATAGAAACTCGTCGACGTCACGTCAGAACCTCAAGAATGGTGGGTTGCTGGGCCGCGTGCGGATGGGTCGGCCCGGCGTACACTTTCAGTTTGCGATACATCGCCTTGCCCAGCTTGTTCTTGGGCAGCATGCCGCGCACGGCTTCCTCCACCATGCGTTCAGGCATCCGTCGTCTCAGAATCTTGGCTCGCTCTTCGCGAAGCCCGCCCTGGTACCCGCTGTGATGCCGGTACAGCTTCTTCTCTTCCTTCGCGCCAGTCAGCTTGACGCCGGCGGCGTTGGTGACGATGACGAAGTCGCCGGTGTCCAGAAACGGCGCGTACTGCGGCTTATGCTTGCCTTGGAGGAGGGTGGCGGCGGCGGTCGCAATTCGCCCCAGCACCTGCTCGCCGGCGTCGATCACGTGCCACTGTCGGTGGATAGTGGACGGTGTAGGCACATACGTAGACATGGGTACTCCAGTGGCCCCTCATGGCCACAGCCGTAAACCCTGATGCTACGTGCAATTAGCCAATCTGTCAAGATTACGTGCGGTCTCCGGTCTTGGCCGGTGACCCTCGATAACCGACCTCCGGCGACTGTAGGGGTGTGTGGTGGCGACCGATACACCGGTCGGTGACCTCAATGCGGCCTCTCGCCTCGGCCCGCGCGAGGTCGCGAGCGGGATGTCAGGGTGAGACCGTGCAGGTCCGTGCACCCGTGGTCAGTGGTCAGTGGTCAGTGGTCAGTGGACAGTGGTTAGCGCAAGAAGGACCATAAGGACGTGATTTTTCGCCGAACGAAATCGTTGGTCGGACTCGACATCGGCTCCAGCGCGATCAAGGCGGTCGAGCTGAGGCAGGTGTCCAGCGGTTACAAGGTGGTCGCCATTGGCAGCGAGCCGGTGCCACGAGACTGTATCGTCGACGGCGCCATCATCGACGGGAGCGCCGTGGCCGACGTCATCCGCCAGCTGTTCGACCGGAACGGCATCAAGACGAAGGAAGTCGTCGCGTCGCTCTCCGGAAACGCGGTGATCGTGAAGAAGATCGCCCTGCCGCTGATGAGCGACGAGGAACTGCGGGAATCCATTTACTGGGAAGCCGAGCAGTACATCCCGTTCGACATCCAGGACGTCAACCTCGACTATCAGGTCTTGCAGGCCGGCACGGACGCTCAGGAAAGCGGCACCATGGACGTGCTGCTCGTCGCGGCGAAGAAGGAAAAAATCGCCGACTACACGGGAGTGATTTCCCAGGCCGGGCGGGTGCCGGTGGTGGTCGACGTAGACGCGTTCGCGCTGCAGAACGCCTTCGAGGTCAACTACGGCGTCGACATGGTTCGGGTGGTCGTCCTCCTCAATGCCGGGGCCAGTGCCATCAACGTCAATATTGTCGAGGCGGGTCAGTCCCTCTTCACGCGCGACATCTCCATCGGGGGGAACGCCTACACGGAGGCCTTGCAGCGCGATTTGAGCCTGACCTTCGACGACGCGGATCTCCTGAAGCGCGGCGTGCCGGTCCAGGGCGCGCGCTTGGAGGACGCCGACCCGATTATCCGGTCGGTGACCGACAACCTGTTGCTTGAAATCGAGAAAACGTTCGATTTCTTCAAGTCGACGGCGGGCACAGAGCGGATTGACCAACTCGTGGTGTGTGGGGGCGCAGCCGCGATCGACGGATTTGGGGACGCGCTCGCGACCCGTTTCGATTTGCCGGTCTCCGACCTCGACCCGTTCCGCCAGATCGAGTTCGACACC
>CALBET010000508.1 GCA_937888665.1 uncultured Acidobacteriota bacterium | reverse complement strand
GATCCAGGTGTTGGCCAGCTTCACGATGGTGGGCTCGCCCTCCATCACGACCTTTCCGCCCAATACCTCAGAATAGAACGCCGCCGCTTTCGCCACGTTCGTGGAAACCAAGAAGTGCGTGACGACGAAACCTTTGGCTGGGGCAGGGAAGTCCTTCATGTCCATGGTGTGTCTCCTTTCGGTGGGTTGTTGATCAGCCGCGCGGTTGCGTGGTGGAGAAGATATACCGACCGATTCGCCAATCAGCGTTTTCATCGTCTCGGACGAGTACGAACAGCTCCGAGTTGCCTTCCACTACCTGGGCGTCGTTGGCGAGGATCGTGGTCGTGCCCGTGCTGTGCGTACGAGCGTAGGCGACCGTCGGGGAGGCCACGATGACCTCGTCGATGTCGAGCTCGACGTCGAGGCGGATCATCCCGAAGATGCCGCGGTACGCGCCCTCGATCTCGGCGTGACCAATGGCCGGGCTCATATGCTGCGCCATGAACACGGCGTCAGGGGCATAGAGCGGAACGATCGCGTCCACGTCGCCTGCGTTTAGCGCGGCGAAGTAGGTGCGGAGAACAGCGGTGGCAGGCTGAACCTGCTCGGATGGGTTGAAGACGGCGGTGTTGGTCATTGTGGCTTCCATTGTTGTCGGTTGGTGAATTGGCCGACGGTCGGCCTCCGGTCGACCTGGATGTAGGCATTTCACATTCGAACGGAAACGGCCTAATATCGAGACCCACCCTCTCAATTACGAGAGGGCTACCACCGAGAAGACGATGGACCTGAACGCACTCGAGCTCTTCGTCGCGGCCGCCGGTGCGGGGAGCCTGTCCGAGGCAGCCCGCCGGACCGGTGTTCCGTTGGCCACTCTCAGTCGCCGGGTGCGCAAGCTCGAGGACGAACTCGGCGTGCGATTGGTGGAGCGCGGATCGAGGGGGTTGGCGCTGACGCCGGCGGGTACGCAGCTAATGGCCGAGGCGTCTCCAGCGCTTGCAACGCTGTCTCAGGCCGAGCAGCGCCTGCACGACACTTCTGGTGTCGCGGGCACACTCCGCGTGTCGCTCCCACCCCACTTCCAGCCTATGTGGTCCATCTTCTCGGAGTTCACCCGACGGCACCCAGCGGTACGTTTGGATGTGTTCATCGCGGATCGACGCGTCGACCTCGTCGCGGACGGAGTCGACATCGTGCTTCGGGTCGGCGAAGGTGGCTACGGCTCCTATGTGGGACGGACGCTTACCCGATACCGCCACCGTGTCGTCGCTGCGCCGTCCTTCTTGGAACGTGTCGAAGTCGAGAATCCGGAAGACCTTCGCGACCTGGTGTGCGCTTGCTGGCGGACTGGTGCTCCCCCGTCGTGGACCCTCGGAGAGTTCCAGCTTCGTCTGGACCCGGTGCTCGTCACCAACGACTACGAGCATCTGCTCCACATGGCCGTCACCGGCCAGGCGATCGCGGAGGTCCCGCCCTTCATGGCCTATGAGCCCCTCCAGGACGGACGGCTGGTCGAGGTTCTGCCGGACTACCCAATGCCGGCTCAAGCTATTCGTGCCCTCGTTGTCGACACGCGAGCCATATCACCTCTCGTTCGCCAGTTCCTCGACTTCGCGGCGCAGGCGGTCCCGGCCGCGCTCACTCGACAGGTGGATGGCTAGGTGGACTCCAGCGACCTCTCGATATTGGTAGGCCGGCTCTCACACATCACTCTCGATCCCTGAGTGATGGACGAGGCAGTCAACCGTACGAAGGCATGCTGCAACCTGCTCTTTCCGCGGAACTGTAGTTCTCCAGCCATGCTTGCGGCCAGCTGGCCTTCTTCTAGCCCCGCGGGAGGGGCGGCATGGTACCGAATGCGGACTTCAGCGCGGGGACGGCCCGGTCGACGAACACCCGGACCTTCGGTTCGATGTATTCCCGATCGGCGAAGACCAGACTGACGGGGTGGTCGATGCCCACGCTGTCCAACAGCACCGGCGTCAGCCGGCCGTCGTGGACGTCCCGGTGAATCGCGATCCACGGGAGAAATGCCAGCCCCAGCCCGGCTCTCGCCGCGCGTCGGGCCAGGTGCATCTGATCGGCGGCCAGGGGACCACTCACTTCGACTTCGCCCCCGTCCAGCTGTGGCCATGTCCGCTGAGGTCCCAAATCGCCTGCGAACCCACGAATACAAGCGTGATCGGCCAGGTCTGCAGGAGTTGTGGGGACACCGTGGGCTCGCAGGTAGGCCGAGGACCCGACGACCAACCGGCGGCTAGACGCGATGCGGCGCACGATCAGGCCCGGGTCAGTCACCGGTCCGAAGCGCAGTGCGACATCCACGCCCTCGCCGATCAGATCGACGTGCCGGTTCGTGGTGCGCAGTTCGACCTGGACCTCGGGGAAGTCGGTCACGAACTCGAGCAAGAGATCGTCGAGGGGGCCGGCCGTGGCTGAGATGCGCAGCAGTCCCCGCGGAGTGTCGTCGAGCCGCTGGACGGACCGCCACGCCGCCTCGCAGTCCGCCACGATGCGCCGTGCCCACTGGTCCAGCTCGCGGCCGGCATCGGTCAGGACCAGGCGACGCGTACTTCTATGCAGCAGCCGCACCCCTAGTTCGGCCTCCAGGGCCGTGATCCGCCGGCTTAGAGTGGCGCGTGGTAGCTCCAGCGCGCGAGCCGCGGCCGAGATGCTTCCGGCTTGAACGACGGCGGCGAATTCGCCCAGGCGCTCGCTGCTTGGCATGTGACCTCAGTGGACAGGAGCTGTGACGATCGGCTGTCTTGTTCTCTGACGTCACAAGTCTACATTGACTGCACCTCAACAAAGGAGAAGGTCATGTCGAAGCCAGTGATTGCAGTGGTCGGAGGAACAGGAACCCAAGGTGGCAGCGTGGTAGACGCCCTGTTGGAGCGGGGCGAGTTCGCGGTGCGGGTGTTGACTCGGAATCCCGAAAGCGAGAAGGCGCAAGCACTTGCAGCCCGCGGGGTCCAGCTCGTCGCGGCCGATCTAAGCGACCCATCCAGCCTTCTCGCAGCCTTCGAGGGAGCGCATGGGGCGTTCGTGGTCACGAACTTCTGGGACCCCTCCACCGGACTCGCCGAGACCGAGCAGGGCAATGCGGCGGTCGCCGCGGTGAAAAAGGCTGGGGTGTCCCACATCATCTGGTCCACCCTGGCGAACGTAAAAGAGCACTCCGGCGGAGCGCTGGACGTGCCCCACTTCACCGGCAAGGCACAGGTGGACGCCACTGTCGCCGCGGCGGGCTTTGGCCACCACACCTTCGTCCAGGCGCCGTTCTACTTCCAGAACTTTACCGGTATGCTCGCGCCGCAGC
>CALBET010000507.1 GCA_937888665.1 uncultured Acidobacteriota bacterium | reverse complement strand
CATGGTGCCCTTGACAATGGTCGCGTCATACACTTCGTCGACGTAGTACTTGTTGGTCAGCACCCGGTGCGCACCAGCCCAGTTGGCCGCGAGCTCCTCTGCGCGCTTCGGACGCCGCACGTAGAGGTGGTAGGCGAGCGCGATACCAAGACCCGCAATCAGCACCGAGAACGCCATCAGGCCCAGCTCGGCCGCATGCGACAGATGCGCCACGGCGTGCTCACCCTCTTCGCCGTGCGCCGCGGACTCGGCGACGTACACGGGCTCAAGAAAACGCTCGATCGCGTTGTTGCCCCCCAGCGCGGCCGGAATCCCTATATAGCCGGCCACCACCGCGCCGACCGCGAGGATCATCAGCGGCGCCGTCATCAGGGTTGGCGACTCGTGCGGCCCATGCCACGCATGCGCCCCGTGCCCGTGGTCATCGGCCGCGTGATCGCCGTCCGCATGGCCCGCGTGGTCACCATGGCCCTCGGCGTCCTGTCCCCATTTGGGTCCGCGATACTCGCCGAAGAACGTCATGAAGATTAGCCTGAACATGTAGAACGCCGTCATCCCGGCCGTCAGCACCGCCAGACCCCACAGCCACGGACTCGAGAGGAACGTCCGGTAGAGAATCTCGTCCTTGCTGAAAAACCCTGACAGGCCTGGCACACCGGCGATCGCGAGGGCCCCCACGAACATCGTGACGAAGGTCGTGGGCATATACAGCTTCATGTTGCCCATCTTCCGCATGTCCTGCTCGTCGTTCATCGCGTGGATGACCGATCCGCTGCCGAGGAACAGCAGCGCCTTGAAGAACGCATGCGTCATCAGGTGGAACGCTCCGGCCGCGAACGCACCCACGCCGGTGGCGAGGAACATGTAGCCAAGCTGCGAGACCGTGGAATAGGCCAGCACCTTCTTGATATCGGTCTGGACGAGGCCGATGGTGGCGGCCATCAACGCGGTCACCCCTCCAACGACGGCGATAATCGTCATCACCATCGGCGCGTGCGAGAAGAGCACCGCGTTCCGGCCCACCATGTACACCCCGGCCGTCACCATCGTGGCGGCGTGGATCAGCGCCGACACCGGCGTCGGTCCCTCCATGGCGTCCGGCAGCCAGACGTAGAGCGGAATCTGCGCGCTCTTCCCGACGGCGCCGACGAACAACAGCAGACAGATGGTCGACAGCACACCGAACGCGGCACTCTCCACCGGCAGGTGCGAAGCGGCCTCCGCCACCTCGCGGAAATCGATCGTGCCGAACGTGAAGAAGATCAAGAAGACGCCGAGCACAAATCCGAAATCGCCGACGCGGTTGACGATGAACGCCTTCTTGCCGGCATCCGCCGCGCTCTTCTTGTGATACCAAAACCCGATGAGCAGATAGGAGCAGAGCCCGACCCCCTCCCACCCGACGAACATGACCAGGAAGGTGCTGCCGAGCACCAGCGTCAACATGAAGCAACAGAACAGGTTCAGGTAGCAGAAGAACCGGACATACCCGCCCCTCGGTTCGTGATCCATGTAGGACGACGAATACAGATGGATCAGAAAGCCGATGCCGGTGACGATCAAAATCATCATCCCGGACAGCGGGTCGAGCCGGAACGCCCATGGGGCCTGGAACGCGCCGAGCCCATCGACCGTCTGTAGCGGAATCGGGGGAATCCAGTGGGCCAGCGTGACGACATGCTCACGATGCTCGGCGCCGAGCAACTGGGCAAACGCGAATATGGACAGCAGCAACGCCCCGCCCATCGTCCCGCAGGCAATGGCCGCCGCCACCGGTTTGCTGAAATAGCGGATGCCCAGCAGGCCGTTCAAGGCGGCGCCGATGCCGGGCAGCACGGGGATGAGCCAGATAAGGTCCATAGTCAGTCGGGGCTACGCTTTCGTCTTTCAGACGGGGCTTCGCCCCGAACCCCTCGCGGTGGCTTACGGGGCCCCATCGCCCCGTGCCGCCCCCGCGGGGCGCGCGATTATCGCGCGCCTTCTTTCAGCTGGTCGTTCTACCAGCGCATCACGTTCATCTCGTCGATGTTCACGGTCTCCTTGTTCCGGTAGAAGGCCAGAATGATCCCGAGCCCCACGGCGGCTTCGGCCGCGGCGACCGCGATCACGAACACGACGAACACCTGACCCACCAGATTCTCCACCTGTTGGGCGTGCGCGACGAGGTTGATATTGACGGCGTTGAGCATCAACTCGATCGCCATGAAGATGATGATGATGTTACGACGTACCAACACGCCGATCACGCCGATGCTGAACAGCGCAGCCGAGAGCACTGTGTAGTGGGCGGGTGTGATTTCCATCATTACAGATCTCGCCTCGCCAGCACGATGGCGCCGACCATCGCCACGAGCAGCAACACCGACGCCAATTCAAACGGAATCAGATAGTCGGTATAGAGCAGCCACCCCAGTTCCTGCGTGTTGCCCTGCACCGGCGACGCGGCCGCGGGGGCCGTGACCGCCGACGCGGAGCGGTTGTAGCTATAGACGACGATACCGGCGACCTCAAGGAGCATCGCGCCAGCCAGGCCGAGCCCCAACAGACTCAGCCGCCGCGGGTCCTGGTGCTCTTCCGGTGGTCGCCCCAGATTCACGAGCATGACCACGAAGAGATACAACACGACGATGCCGCCGGCATACACCAGTATCTGGATGACCGCCAGGAACTCGGCCTCAAGCACGACATACAGCACCGCCACACACAAGAACGTCATGACGAGCGCGACCACGCTGTGCACGGTGTTCTTCGCGGTCACGACCAAGACGGCCAGCCCGAGAATCAAGACCGAGAGCGTATAGAAGGCGATGGTTTCGGCCATGACTTACAGCAACACCTTGACGACGGCAGTAATCACGACGTTGGCAATGGCGATTGGGATCAGGACCTTCCAGCCGATCCGCATCAACTGGTCGTACCGATATCGCGGCAAGGTGGCCCGAATCCAGATAAACAGATACAAGACCAGGAACATCTTGAAGAAGAACCAGATCCAGCTCGGGATATAGTCCAACACCGCAAGCGCGCCGACACTGGGGAACGGGCGGAGCCAGCCGCCCCAGAACAGCACCACGACGACCGCCGAGATGACGATCATGTTCGCGTATTCCGCCAGGAAAAACAGCCCAAACCGCATACCGCTGTACTCGGTATGGAACCCTCCCGTCAGCTCCTGCTCGGCTTCCGGCATATCAAACGGCGCGCGGTTGGTCTCGGCCAGTCCGCCAATCAGCACCAGCACGAATGCCACCGGCTGAATAAACCCAAACCAGATCCCAGCCTCCCGCTGCGCCTCGACGAT
>CALBET010000506.1 GCA_937888665.1 uncultured Acidobacteriota bacterium | reverse complement strand
TGTCCCAACCGGTTCTGACGCAGTGCAGGTGCTTACTTATCACAGGTCCAAGGGCCTAGAGTGGCCCGTTGTGATCTGCTATGACCTCGAACAGAAGCCCAGATCATCCCTGTTCTCGGCTGCTGCTATCGGGGGCAATCCGGAGGCTGCGGATCCTCTTGACGGGCGAACGCTCCGGTACTGGCCCTGGCCCTTTGGCATGAACTATGGGAAGCCAGTGGACTACAAGTCGGGTCTGCTCGATGATGCCAATGCAACTAAAGAAGGCTTGGCGGCACTGGCTGCCGCCAGAGACGAGGAGTATCGCTTGCTCTATGTGGGTTGCACACGCGCTCGAGATTCACTGATTCTGGTCACGCCGGAAAACGGAGCGCTATGGCTTGATAGCCTCGGCGATCACATTGCCACGGTGTTGGACTCCGGTGTCGCTCCCACACCGAGCGGGAATGAGATCGTGGCTCCACAGGGCGATACAACCATCGTTCACCGATCACCGATTCTTGCGTCACCGACCACCGCCATTCCGGACTCGGTGACTTGGATTCTCGAGCCAGAGTACCGCCCCGAATCACGGTCAATTAATCGCTGGCACACTCCCAGCTCCTCCGAGGAGGGGGTCCAGGCAACCGTGGCCGATTCCGTAACGAGCAATGGCCCACTCTTGCCCGTTACGGGCGGACCCGACGCAGCACTGCTCGGGAGTGCCCTTCACGCTTTTCTTGCGGGCGTTCCGGCTCGATCCATGCTTGACCTTGGGGCCGGGGCCGTGTTCGCGCAAGAGGCGCTTTCCGACTGGGGTGTCGCGGGTTGTGTGGACGCGAATGACCTGGCCAGAGCCGGGCAAAGCCTTGCCTCCTGGATCGCAGACCGTTGGCCTGGGGCGACCGCCCGTACGGAGGTGTTGGTTGAAGGTCCACGTTTGTCGGGTGGCTCTTGGCGCGGCGCAATCGATGTACTCGTGGTCGATGCTGATGGACGACCCCTGGCGATTATCGATCACAAGACCACGGGTGGCACCACTGCGCACTCGAACGATGCGCTCGAGTGCGCTCCCCAACTCGCTGCCTACCGTGAATCCCTGGGACAAGAAGTCGAAACCTGGGTGCATCAAGTGTTGGCCGGCAAGATGGTGAGAATCGCGCTCTAGGGCATACCCTTGATGGACATGCCCGACATTCGAGGCGCATCAACCAATTGGCCAATGCCGCGAGGGTTTCTCGTGGCAATGGGAGAACCTCGTACTGCGTGGCTCAAGAGCCGAGCCCAGGACTTCGAACAGGAAA
The DNA here is from genome assembly GCA_937888665.1 of uncultured Acidobacteriota bacterium. Lineage (GTDB taxonomy): Bacteria > Acidobacteriota > Vicinamibacteria > Vicinamibacterales > UBA8438 > UBA8438. The sequence continues at coordinate 2,111 of CALBET010000506.1, read as the reverse complement.
TCGACCCTGCAGCATTAACTGAATGCCAGTTAGCTGATTTGCGGGACTGAAGGGACAAAGCGGTGTCGGTTGCGCGTTCGGCAATGCTGGGTTCAGCCGATGTTCCTCTAACAGACTTCCTCAACAACGCGTGTAGTCCGACACAAACTGCAGCGACCACCCACATTTTCTGCACCTCATTGACACTGAGCCAGAGCCGCAGGTGCAACTGCGAGCCCGCTGGGAACTTGGACTTGCAGATGGTTGGAAGTGGCATCAGGGCGAGTGCCCAGCGACAATTAGAACTCCCCGCTCGTGTTGCCTCAGCTCAGAATGTTACCCGATGGTTCATGAAGAATCGCACCCGGCGACAGGTTCCGATTTCTTCCTGGGGGAGCCGCGCAAAGCCTGCCCCCAGCAGGCTGAGGCGTAGCGCGGCGGTCCGGGGGCAAAGCCCCCGGGAGGTGGGGGTCCGGGGGAGGAGACTCACAGTTTGTGGACAACATCACCGGGGGCCTGTTTAACGTCCTCGGGACGCAATCCCACGTCAGCGTCCTCTGTAAACATGAGTCGGCGGACGGCCATCGCTCGCCAGTCCCGGACACGTCGCTGGAGCGTGCGGAGGTGTCCCGCCGTGAACTCGTCGGTGTGCGCCTCTCGAAGACGGCTGAGAAGCTCCTTGGCATTCACGTCCGGCTCCACATCAAGCCACTCGACGACCTGTGGCCACACGGATTCGAAGGGGTCCTTCCTTGTTCTCCAGGTTCGTTCGCCGGTTGCCTTTTTTCTGTGCGTCGGACGTACCTCACCCTCCTTCCAAGCCGTTCCTAGGGAGGCCAAAAATCGCTCCAGGTCTGCGCTACGATGAGGCGGAGTGTGGTCGGGCTCGCCCGCTGCAAGGCCCGTGAGATGTCGCTGCATTGTCCTGATCTCATCGAGAAGCCGCAGCGGGTCGAGTGATGCGAGCACCGCCCGTAGCCTCCCCTTCGAAGAATCGTCGACGTGCTTTGAGGACAAGAGCCTCGCCGCAGGGGTCGCCGGGGGGCTGTAGGTTTTGCGAACACGGGCGCCCACCCGTTCTTTTTTGAGGAGCTTGAATGACGGCTGGAAGAAGTTCACGAACAAGCGGGAACTGCTGTACAGACGCGATAGAGACTCAGCGGCGGCGAGACCCGAAAGCCTGCCGTATCCAACCAAGCGCCGCACGACCGATCCATTCTTCTGCTCGACCCAGGCTTGATCGTTTTTCTTGTAGGGTCGAGACCGGGTGAAGTCCAATCCGTGTCTTTTCGCGAACTCCAGGACGCCGTCGTTGATGAACTCTCCGCCGTTGTCTGAGTCGATGCCCAGCAATGGAAACGGCATTGAATTGCGCAGGGACTCAAGCCCCTGGACGACGAGGCTTGAGTCCCTGACGGCCAGCGCAACGCACTCGGTCCACCCCGAGCTGATATCAGTCAGAGTCAGTGTGTGGCTAAACCTGCCTGCCATGGAACCCCCACAGTGGGCCACCAGATCAATTTCCATGAAGCCAGGAAGGGGGTCGTCCCAGCCCCCCGATGTGCGCATCGGGATTTGGCCACTGACGGCAGGTGGCCGTCGACGCTGACGCGCTTTGCTGCCTGAACGTACTGGAGCAAGGGCGCGATCTATTGTCGAGGCGGACGCTTGAAGTAGTTTCGACTGAACTTCACCGTCAAGCTTGAGGTGACCGTGGCGCGTGAGCGACTCGATGAGCAAAGGAATCAGTGGCTTCAGTCGCTTCCCACAGATGCGATCAGACGCCTCCCATAGAACGATGAGTGCCTGACGCACGGCCTCGTCGTAGACACGCTTTCGAGGCTTAGCTGGGCGGTCCGCCACGCTCCCCTTTCGCCCACCCAGCAGGCGCAGCGCGTGCTTCCGATGGTACTTCGTGATCCGCACGAACTCGTCCAGGATAAGGGTCTTGTCACTCCGACTTCCCTCTCGATATCGATTGGAAACGCTCTCAATGAGCTCCACACGGGTCTGCTTGCTGATCTCTGACATGGTGCCTCCGATTGTTTGAGTAACAAACATGGTGAGGCAACAGGTCCCGTTGGGTAGCAGAACCGGTGACGCAATGCGGATGAGGATTTCTAATTGACGCT
>CALBET010000505.1 GCA_937888665.1 uncultured Acidobacteriota bacterium | reverse complement strand
CGAACCCCCGCTGCTCCAGGTTGTCGAACGGGCCCGGCGCATCCAAACCGGCCTCAAGCCAGTACGCGGTACCGTCGTTCTGACGTGGACCGCCCCCGCCACCGTCCGCCGCCGCGGCGGCAGCGCGCTGGGCGGCGATCCACTCCTGCGTGCGTGGCGGATACCGGCCGTTCGGCGGGTCGATGAGAATGGAGGTGCGCCACTGCCCGTCGATCTGAAACCCGCCGGCGCCCGGGTCGATCCAAAAGGTGTTGTAGCCCCCGACGTTGCCCGAGGCGCCGGTGGACCCGTCGCCCCCTACCGGGGGTGCGCCGCGATTCGGGTCGCTGACCTGTGTATTCACTTCAGGGACAATGTTGTTGCGCCGATCGAGCGCGGCCGTCGCGCTTGCCGCAAACGTCGCCGCCTCCTCCTCGGTCAGGAACATCTTGTCACCCAGCTCGGTCGGACGCTGCATCGGCGTCAGCGTCCCGACGTCGTAGGTGCCGGACAGATCCGGACGACCGCTTGGCGTCCGCGACATGTCGCCGGTCTGCGCCGCCGCCATCGGCGCCAAGCACACGACCGCCAGCCCCCCGACACAGATCGCCATTCGACTGCGCATGTGACCCTCCTCAAATTAGCGTGGCAGTGGACATTGTAACGCCAGCACGCTAGTCTGGCAGGAACTATCATCACTACCACTCGGGGCATCGGGAGGACACTGCCCTGTGTGCGCACCGTTCAAGGTACCGGCGCTAGCGTGTTCAGCTCCTCGAACCAGGGTCGGCGTCTCCCGCCCGTCGCGGTCGACCCAGAGCAGCGGTCGTGCGACCTCGCCGGCCGCCTAGGACGCATACACGACTAGGCCTTACGCAGAGGGGCCTGCCCGCTTCGCGGGGTCCCCCTTGACAGGCAACCATTGCCAGGTTGCCCCATGCCCCCTCGCCTATGAGGGCGGTCACGTCGTAGTGCCCGATCGAGCTACCGGGTGCAAGGGCCAGGCAGTGTGTGGCGGCTTCGAACGGAATCGGTCGGTTGTCGTCGCGGGCTGCCCGTCTCAAACGGCCGCTGCGACGGCGCGGCGTAGAGGCTGTGGCAGATCGATCGGAGCGAAGAGATTCTCAGGGTAGAGGTAGTCCTCCCCAGATTCGTCGATGACCCGGATGGTATCGGGAGGTGGGCGGGCGTGTCCCCTGCCGGAACGCGGGGGCGCCGTACATCAGCGGTCTCCACCGTCTGGGTCGTCCTGCATAACCGACTCGTAGCGCTCACGCAGCGCTCGCTTGAGCACCTTCCCGCTGGGATTCTTCGGCAATGCTTCCGTGAATACGATCTTCTTCGGCACCTTGAAGGCCGCCAGAGCGGACTGACAGTGGGTCATCACCTGCTCGGCGGTCAGGGACCGGCCCTGCCGTCGGACGACCACCGCCACAACCGCCTCGATCCAGTACGGGTGCGGGGCGCCGATGACCGCTACCTCTGACACGGCGTCGAGGCCGTAGATGGTCTCCTCCACCTCGCGACTCGCGACGTTCTCACCGCCCGTCTTGATCATGTCCTTCTTGCGGTCGACCACCGTGATGTAGCCGTCGTCGTCGACCGTCGCGAGATCGCCGGAGTGGAACCACCCACCCTCGAACGCCTCCGCCGTCCGTTCCTCATCCCGGTAGTAGCCGACCAGGAGTTGGGGCGACCGGTGCACGATCTCCCCCACGTCGCCGGGTTCAACTGCGGCACCACCCAGATCGACCACCCGGGTCTCAACGTTGAGCACCGCTCGGCCGGCCGAGCCCGCCTTCGCGATCTGGTCGTCGGGACCCAGCACCGTGGCCAGCGGCGCGATCTCGGTCTGACCGTAGAGGTTCCAGAACCGCGTCTGTGGCAGACGGTGTCCCATCTCCTGCAACACCTCGACCGGCATGATCGCCGCCCCGTAGTATCCCTTCCGCAGTGAGGTGAGGTCGCAGGCGTCGAAGAGCGGGGAGCGGAGCAACGCGATCCACACGGTGGGCGGTGCGAAGAACGACGTAACCTGGTGCTGCTCGATCAGCGGCAGGACGACGTCGGGCTTCGGCTGCGCGACGATGACGTTGCTCGAGCCGACGTAGACGGCCGGACCCAGACACACGTCGAGCTGGGCGCAGTGATACATCGGCATCGCGTGCAGCACCACGTCGCTGGCGTGCATCTCCCCTTCGATGATGCAACTCACATACTGCCAGAGGACGGCGTCGTGGGTCAGCATCGCCCCCTTGGGGCGTGACTCGGTCCCGCTGGTATAGATGATCTGGGCCAGATCGTCCGATCCGATCTCCACTCGCGGCTCGTCCGTCCGGTTGGTCATGAGGCCGTCGATCGAGATCCAGTCATCAGACAGATCCGAGACCATGGGAGGAAGCTGCACGAGCTGCTGCACGGCGGTGTCGGCACGGGCCGCCTCTTCGGCGGTCGATGCCAGATCGCCGGCCGCGCACACCATCCGGGCGCCTGAATGCCGAAGGATGTACCGCACCTCGTCGGCCGTGAGGGCAAAGTTGATCGGGACCAACACAGCCCCGAGCCGGGCCACCGCGAACCGCACGGCCGCAAACATGTGCGAGTTACGCGAGAGGATGGCGACACGGTCGCCATGCCCGACCCCCTGGGCGGCCAGCCCATGGGCCAACCGGTTGCACACGGCGTCGAAGCTGGCGTAGCTCCAGACGACGTCGTTACATCGAATGGCCTCCTTGTCCGGACATCGACCGGCCGTTCGGCGCAGCAGGTCACCCACCGTGTGGCGACGAATCACGTGATCCATGAACCACGCCTCCTTGTTTTCTACCGCGTTGACAGTTTCCGGAGCTCGACCAGTGCCAGTCTCACCATCTCGCACCACATCAAGAAAAATGAGAGCGGCAGCATGACCAGGACTGGAAACATCGGCCAGTAGGATGTCCCAATCTGCATCTGACGACCACCGGCATACGCCTCCCAGCTGAACCGACCGACATACCAGGTCAGGACCGCGAAGACGACGCTCTCGACAACCAGCACCGCGGCGCCGACCCCGGCCCGCATGCGCGGCGAGAGTCGCGTGTCGAGCATGGTCAACCTCGGAAAGGTCCCTTCCCGATGTGCCAGCGGCAATGCCCAGAAGACCAGGAGCGGAAAGAGGACCCGCTCGATGATGTTGTAGGTACCGGGGATCAGATCGACGCCGAGAACATACCGGCCGAACACGCTGACGACCGTCATGACGAGCATCGCCAGCAGACACAGCCCGCCGCCGACGGAGGCCAGACCGCCCTCGACCCGTCCGACCCGGTCCCATATGGGCCTCTTTCCGGTCATGATTCGGTTCCCTACTGCACATTCGCGGGGAGCCAGGTCACCAC
>CALBET010000504.1 GCA_937888665.1 uncultured Acidobacteriota bacterium | reverse complement strand
CGGCACACCGGCGACCAACATGAGCGACAGTGTGTTTTACGGCTACACGGCGACGGCCGGTGATCTGAGGGTCTTCAGGCATCCCGGAGTCGGCTCGATGCAGGTCGACGTGCTCGCCTATCAAAAACAGTGACCGGCGGACGGTGAACCGTAGAGCCTGAAACAGCGGTCGCGCGAACCGACTCACCGCTAGCAGGGTGCTAGAGCGACAAACGGGTTGAAACCATCGGAATATCGCACAGCTACGCCGCACGCCGTTCCATGAGTTGAATAGACTCGAGATTCTGAATCGCCGCGGCACGTCGCAGGTCGAAGAGGTTTCTTCGAGTGCCGATATAGCGTGCGGTGTGCCCCTTGCGCGCAGCCACATGGGCGAGGGAATGTTCGACGGCAACACGATCTCGAAGAGCTCGGCGCCCAATGGTCGAACTTTGGAGTGTTCGGTAGCGTCGCTGCGCGGCCTCGTCCTTTGCGATGGAGACGCTTCGTCCGCGACCGCTGGCGGCTAGCGTGCAACTCGCGCGAAGATCGCATCCGCCGCATTCGTCGGGGTCGAAGTGGACGGTACTCCCGGGTTCGAATGGTTCTACTTGGCCGGCTGGACAGGTGATCGTCTGGGCTTGAATGTCGATGAGAAAGTCGGCCTTCGAGAATAGGCCGGGCCGGTGAGGCCGTTGCCCCCATGGCTTGGCGAAGACGAGGCCACCGTTGCGAGCCGTCTCGAGAACCAATTGACTGTTGACGTAAGCACGATCGACATGGGCCTCGGCAACGGTGAAGCCTTGTAGCGATATGTCATGGCCGATTGGCGCCGCCCCTTCCTCCTCGGGTCGATTGGCGGGAGTAACGGCGCATGCCACAATCGCAGGCACATCGAGGTCGCGTGCGATGTGCTCCTTGTAGCCGTCAAAACGCTTCGAGCGACTCTTGCGTCCGTGCCGCATCTCCGGGTCTTCGATCGAGATGCGCCTGTCAACGGCAACACCTTGCCGAATGGCGACTCCACCGTTTTCAGTGCGTTCGAGATCCTGAGCAGAGACGACCGTGATCGCTTCCATGTACGGTCGTAGTGGCTCCGTCTCGACGTTGTCCAAGTTGCGCTCAACCCAGCGCTGTAGTGAGGAAACCTGCTGTTCGAGGATCTCGATCGCCGTCGCCTTCTGTCTTGGATCACTCCAGTTGATGTCGAGGCCTGCCTTCACACTCGGACCCAGGAGCAGTGGGGTCCGTGCCTTCCGGCAGATTTCCTCGGGCTCACAGGACAAAATATGCGACACGATTCGAACGATGGATCGGGCAGCATGGCCGAGAAGGTTGATCGTGTCCTCTACCCTCCCGGCCCCGACGAGAGGGCGGCTGTCGATCGCCACCCTCAGTGCTTTGGAAAGCACCTGTCCTTCTCCTCGACTGGCGAATCCATCACGCACCAGCGCGACTGTTCGCTCAAGTAACACTCTGTCCATATCGTGTGCCACAAGGCGCTCCCGAAACGCTTGGAGGGCGCCCTGCGAGAACGGTGGCTCAACCGTTCCCATACAGTCGAGTACCATCTGCCAGCGAAGGTCCATAACAGCCAGTTCCACCGCCTCAGCATCGGACGCACCAACATACCCCTGCAGAATGAGCACCATGCACAACATCGCGGGCGGGTGGGGCTGCTCCCCAGCTCCGGTGTCGCGGTACATGCCCTGCAACTCGTCCTGGAACGTCTCGTCAAACAACACGTGTCGCTTCAAGCGAAGAAACTTGAACAGCGCGCGCACCCTGTTCAGCCTCTTCATGATCAACTGCTCTTGCTTCGACAACTCCACCGGTGGGCTCCAATGATCCATAGCTACCTCCGAGAACGAAGAGAGCACGCCGCGCGCGCGCAGTCAGGCTTCGTGTGCGACAATCGCATAGCGCCACATATGATCACAGATGATCACGTATGGTCATTGTCCACTATGGATGGATTCTATCCTTCGGCGATACTTGCAATGATTCCGGGCCGATGCATCATGATCGGTGCTCTAGTCGGGCTTGGCAGTCGGCCGCGCGCGACGTGCCCCGTCGGGAAGCATGATCTCCACCGACACCCGCAGGCCTCGCGGCATCTGCGAGCCGAGCGCGTTGCGGGTACCCACGAAGCAGCGCTTGAACATCGGGTGCCTCAATGGCTCGCCGCCGCCAGAATGGAGCGCCGGTCGGCTGCCGATGCGCGACATCGACCACTGCACCGGGCCGCCAAGGGCGCCCGGCTTGCTCCCCTCGTTGCTCGCCCAGCAGCTGAGGATGATACCGCGCAGTTTGCTCTCGAACTTCGGTTTCTCGAGCACCAAATTGACCGGCTTGGGCTCGGCGCTCGGGGTCGCCGATGGTTGGCTGTTCGCCGTGGCGCCGGGCCAGCGCAGACTCGGGATCGCCGACGCAGCGGCAATCGAGACGGCTGATGCGGAGCTCGATGCCACGGGGGCTGCCGCCGACGGCGTGCCGGACGCCAAGGGCGCAGCGGACGCCACGGTCACAGCGGATGCCACGGTCACAGCGGACACGGGGGGCACAGCCGACGCCACAGGTGCGGCTGCCGAGGGGAGCGTCACGCCACTCGCCGAAGCCGTTGGCCTGGCGGAGCCGTTGATGAACGAGCCGCCGAACACACCGAGCGACACCAGCAGCACGGCAGCCAGCGCCAGCGCGACAGCCCGCCACGGATTGGAGCTGTCCAGCGGCTGCGATGGCTCGGCGTGGGGCGCGACGGTGTGAGGCGACGCGGTCGATGCGTGCAGCGCCGTCGATGTCTCGTCGTTCCTTTCGCGGCGAGCCGGCGCTGTGGCGACCGTCTTGACGACGACAGCGCCGCTGGCCGATGCGTGCCCCCGACCGCTCTCGAACGGCAGCGTCTCGTCGAGTCCCGTCGCGGCAGCCTCTTTCGCACCGGCAGCCCCGCCCAACGCTTCGCCGCGCGCGGCCGACGCAAACGCGGCCGCCAGCTCTTTGGCGCGCCAGGACCGACCGGCGCAGGCGGGGCTGCACAGGACCCGCGTCGGCTCTCCTCTGCCGGGAGACAGCACCGTCGACTGGACGTAGACAAGGGAGGCAGCGCTC
>CALBET010000503.1 GCA_937888665.1 uncultured Acidobacteriota bacterium | reverse complement strand
AGGCGACTGGGAGGGCTGGCTCGCGTACTTCCTGGAAGGCGTCGCCGCGGTTGCTGAGGAAGCGATCGCCACGGCACGTCGCCTCCATGCCATCGTGGGCGAGTCGCGCGAGCGGCTCCTCGCCCGCGACGACGCGACCGTCTTCAGTCTCCGGCTCTTCGAGCTCTTGCCACAGCACCCGATCGTCACGGTGAATCGTGCGGTAGACCTGCTCGAGTGTTCGCGGCCCGCAGCGGCGAAGGCGCTACGGGTGCTCGAGGCGGCAGACGTGCTGCACGCCCTCGACGACCGCAAGAAGAACCGCGCGGTGGTGTTCAAGGAGTACCTCGATCATCTCCGCGAGGGGACGGAGGTGACGGCGTGAGTGATGACGGGAAGAACCGGCCGCTGTCTCCGCTTAGCAAGGCCGACCTGACTACCGAGCAGGCGGCGGACACCCTCAACGTTTCGGTGGAGTACCTCGCTCGCCTCCTCGACGAAGGGCGCATCCCGTTCCGAGAGCAGGGAGGACATCGGCTCCTGGGCAGAGAGGACCTGCTTGCCTTCAAACGCGAGCGGGATCGTGACCGGCAGAATGCGCTCGACGACCTCGCTCAGAGCAGCCAGGACCTCGGCGGCTACGAGGAACTCTCCAAGGGGGACTGATGGCACCGACCTCGACCGAGTCGGTGCGCGACATGTTCAGCGGCCGAGACCAGCCCGTTCTTCGTTGTGCCGTCTACACCCGGCAGTCGGTCGCGAACGCCGAGCAGGATCTGACCTCGTGCGACGTGCAGCGAGAACGATGCGAGAACTACATCCGCGCCATGAAGTACGAGGGGTGGCAGCTCCTCGATGAGCGCTTCGACGACCTCGGTGTGAGCGGCGCCGAACTCAGCCGTCCCGGGCTCGACAAGCTCAAGTCGTGGTGCGTACAGGGACGCGTCGACATCGTGGTCGCGACGAGGCTCGATCGCCTCAACCGCAAGATGAGCCACTGGGTTCAGCTGGCCGACTGGTTCAAGCAGGCGGGCATCGAGCTCGTGTTCGTCGACGGCGGGACCAACGCCCGCGGTCCGCTGGCCGACCTCGTCAACAACATCGTCGCCAGCTTCGCCGAGTTCGAGCGGGATCTGCTCCGCGAGCGCCTCCTCGATGCCCACGCTCGACTTCGCGAGCGGGGCCTCCGGTCTGCGGGCCGCGTTCCCCTCGGGTACAAGGCCGACCTCGCGACGCGGCAGCTGGTCATCGATGAGGACGAGGCGGAGGTGGTCCGGGCCTTCTTCGAGCGGTGCGCCGCCCGGGAGTCGGCCGCGAGCATCGCGCGGTGGGCGAACAATGCCGGTCATCGGACGAAGGTCCACAGTCGTCAGGGAGGCAACCGCTGGAGCGGTCGCACGGTGCTTCAGATCCTGCGCAACCCGATCTACGTCGGCGAGCGCGTCCACGACGGCGGCACCGTCGACGGTGTCCACGAGGGCATCATCGACACCGACCTGGCCCAGCGAGCATGGCGCGCCATCGACGAGCGTCGAACCCGTCAACCCGCGCCGCGAGGCCCCGCGTTGGATTGGGATCGCGACCCGTACATGCTCCGCGGGCTCCTTCGGTGCGCCGGCTGCGAGCGGGTGATGACGACCAGCGCTTCGACGCGGGTGACCATCGACAACGCCGACGAGGTCCCGCGCTACTACCGGTGCCGCGGCGACGCCGAGCGTCCCGCCTGCACGCCTTCAGTCCAGGTATCGGCACAGAAGGTCGAGGCCATTGTGCTCGCCGTGCTCAAGAAGGCTGACGCCCGGACGATCTCCGACCGGAGATCGCGGGCGCTCCTCGAGCATCTCCGCCCATCCTGGGACGCCTGGTCCCGCGCCGAGCGAAACCGGATGGTGCGCGATCTCGTCTGGTCGATCCGCTGGAGCCCGCGTCGGGGCCTTGCTGGCTTCACCCTCGACACCATCGCCATCGACAACTTCGTCGAGCAGGGTGGCGACCGTTTTGCGGACCTGCCTCCACGTCGAACGCCGACCTGACTTCGCGAACGTTTCGGTCTCGGGAACTCGGCGGTGTACACGGCGACTACGTGACCCGCCGATGCCGTTCGAAACAGGACTCCGTCGGTTACTCCGGCGGCACGAGCTTGTAGCCCACGCCTCGGACCGTCACGACAATGCGTGGTCGCCGTGGATCATCGCCGAGCTTCGAACGAAGGCGCGACACGTGCGCGTCGATGGACCGATCGAACGCGTCGGCGGGGTCGTCATGCGTCAGCTCAAGCAGGCGCTCGCGTGAGAGCACGACGTTGGGCCTGACCGCGAACCCATAGAGCAGCCGGAACTCCTGCGCGGTCAGATGAATGGAACGGCCCGCCAGGGTGACCGAGAAGCGGCGCGGGTCGAGGTGGAGTGTGCCGCACTCGAGAGCAGGCTGCTGAGGCGCGAGCAGCCCGAGGTAGCGCCGCGCGCACGCTCGGATGCGGGCGAGCAGTTCCGGCGACGAGAATGGCTTGCAGATGTAGTCGTCCGCGCCGACCTCCAGACCGAGGACGCGGTCGCCCTCAGCGTCGAGTGCTGTGACCATGAGAACCGGGACGTCGGAAAAGGCGCGGAGCCTTCGGCACACCTCGTAGCCGTCGACACCAGGGAGCATGAGGTCGAGCACCACGGCGGTGACGTCGGTCTCTCGAAGCAGGTCGAGGGCGCTGTCTCCATCCGGAGTGTGGACGACTTCGAGCCCCCTCGACTCGAGATACGTCCGGGTGAGCGTGGCGAGCCGCAGATCGTCCTCGACGAGCAGAACACGGATGTCTGGTGGGGTCATGGTTGCTCTCCAGCAGGTGGGGCGAGGGGCAGCGTCACGCGGGCACAAAGGCCACCACCCGTGCGATTCTCCAGTGCGATGGTGCCACCGTGGGCGTCGATGACCCGCCGGCAGAGACTGAGCCCGAGACCAAACCCGCCCGTTGTCGCGTCACCTGCCGTCCGCCCCTGAAAGAAGGGCTCGAACACACGTACCGACAGGTCGGGGTCGATGCCTTCGCCGCGGTCTTCGATATGCCACACGACCCGTTGTGTTTCGACGACGGCGCGCAGTGCGATGCTCTGGTCCAGCGGCGAGTATCTGTGCGCATTCTCCAGGAGGTTCCAGAGCACGCGGCCGAGCAGGGTGCGGTCACAGAGAATCTCTCCCGTCTCGATCATGAACGGTGAGATCCGGCGGTCGGGAAACGCTGTCGAAAACCGTCGGACAACCTCTTCGACGAGTGCGTCGAGTTGAACCTCCTCGAGCTGGAGCGTCGCCCCCAGCACCCCCTCCATCTGGGCCGTCTCGAGGCGCGACACGGCGAGGATGTCCGAGATCAGGCGAGCCATCTCGTCGAGATCACGGTCGACATCATGGAGCTGTGGCGCATCGGTCTGAGCGACCCGCTCCCTGGCGATGTCGAGCGCCACACCTATGCGGGCCAGAGGCGTCCGAAGCTCATGGCCGACCTGGGCGAGAAGGGTCTGCTGCGCGAGAAGCAGCTGCGTGTTGCGGCTGGCCATGGTGTCGAAGGCGCGTGCGAGCTCACCGATTTCGTCACCACGCACGACCCCCGATCGTTGGTGGAGCGAGCCGGCTGCGATCGCGCGCGCGGCCCGCGTCATCTGCTCGACAGGGCGTACGATGCGGTACCCAAGAGCCATCGAAATGGTGATGAACACCACGGCGATGAGAAGAAAGAACGAGTAGTCTTCGGCGTCGAGCCAGGCCCGGAGCTCGGCCGGCGCGTTGTCGCTGACGACCGCGTAGAATCGGTTCCCGTCACTGTCCGATAGCGGGACTACCGTGGCGCCGGAGGGAAGCGTCCGAGGCTCCTCCCAGTCGACGTCGGCAAGGGATACATCCTCCTCGGCCGGTGGCACGGAGGAGGTGATCGGCGTGCCGTCGGCGGCAAAGACGCTGAAGGACGCCATGCGGTACTCCGACATCAGCCATGCTCTCACCGCCTCGGCGTGGTCGGGATGGTCGCGAACCTCGATGGCGAGTGGAAGCGCGTCCTCTAGCTCCGGGTCCCAGACATCGACCCCATGCTGGCGAGCGCGGGCGTCAAGAAGGGTCTCGAAGCTCCATTGACCAAGCGTGGCGATGACGAATCCAACGAAGAGCACGAGCCCGATCTGCACGCCGACGCCGAGCCGCAGTCGGGCGCGGCCGCTTCCCCCTGTGTTCTCGTCGACGGGCTGTCTTGGAGGCTCTTTCACGTTTGTCTCACGAAGAGGCGTCAGGTGTCGTCATCGCATCCTATCCACAGAGCGCGTCGAAGGCCGCGAACTCCGCGCTGCAAGCGGCGTCGAGGCACGCTTCGTTGAAGCCGCACTCTGCCTCTGCCATGCACGTCACGAGGCCCTGCAACGCGGTAGCGCGCTCCTCTTCGAGGTGCGTCGCGACACACTGGCCCGCGCAGGTCTCATCGTTGCCGCAGCCATAGACGCAATCCAGTGCTGTTTCGCATGCGGCGCCTTCTCCACCGTCCGTGCCCCCTTGCGGTCCCACCGGCAGGGTGGCGCACCAGTCTCGGATCGCCTGAAGGTCGGCGGACACGCCATCGGTGAACGTCGAGTCCGCGAAGGGACCCGGCATGACGAGCTCCCCGAGCGGCACGGCGAAGTTGGTGTCGCACTGGGCGCGGTGACAGCTCGTGCAGGAGTTCTCTGGTGCGCCGTCGTGGTAGGGCTGGGTGAACCCGGCGCCGACTACGACGTACGGCGAATCCGTCGATGCGATGAGCGGCACCAGCGGCAGAGACGGGTCATCCGGGTCGCGAAGCTGGTCGATCCAGGGCGAGTGAAGCCAGGGATCCGCTTGATGACATCCCTGGCAGTTGTCCGCCGCGACGACGTCCGCGCTTTGCCAGTAGTCGTCGTAGTTCGGGTCGTTGGAGCCCGGGTGGCGTGCATCGTTGGGGAACGCCATGTTGATGTGAAAGAAGCAGGTGGCGCCTGTCTCGGAGTTGTGGCCGATGACCCCCATGCCGCCGTCTCGACAGAAGTTGACGAACACGACTTCGGGGCGAGGGGATCCGTCGTGGTGGGTGCCGGTGTACCGTGCGGCGATTCGCTCTCCGGTCTCGCAGGTGCCCGTGAGCGCCGAGGGGCGGTCGCAGCTCGCAGGCGTGTCGAACACCTCGACGCCGTCCACCGTGATCGGCATCAGCTCAGCGTCGGCACAACTCATGGCAGGGATGGGGCCCAGATACTGAGCACAGGTCTGAGCGTGGTGCAGAGGGGTGCCCGGCGCAGCGGTGACCGGGGGCGCATCGGAGTCGGGAGCCAGACCCGGTGCCGGCGTCCCAGTCTCGGTCGCGCTGTCGGAGCACCCGAGCGTGGATATCGCCAGTAGAGTCAGCCCGACCGCGAGCAGCCTCGGAGCGTGAACCAGGTGTTGAGTTGGTGCGGTCGGCATGTCCTTCACTCCTGTGGGGCGGGGCGTTGGGAGAGGTCACGACCAGCGGTGCTCCGGCCGGGACCAACGTAGTCATGTTCGCAAATCGATGTTCGGCCAGTGTGAGCGCGATGTTCGCGATTGTTCGCCGGCTCTGCTCGCTGACTCGCGTTGGGGGGCAGCGTTCCGGATTGGGCTGCACATGCGCCGTAGTTTTCGCGAGATGTTGTCGCGAACCACCGTCTCGTCCGGTGAACCCCAGACCACGAAAAAGCCCAGTGGCTGTCCCACTCTGGAGCCGTGAACCATCGGCTCTCTGGTGTGAACCGGCTTTTTGGCGTCTGGAGGCGTCTCTGAGGCCCAAGAGCACCCAGAGAGCACCTGTCTGGGTCTGGCGACGCGGCGAGGTACTCTGGCGCCGCCCGACCAGAGAGCACGCCCGCCGACCAGCGACCCGCCGCAAACCCGCGCCAGCAGGGCGGATACGACAAGACCCCCGCCGGCGATGCCGACGAGGGTCCTGTTAAGAGAAAGGCCCAGGCTGACTAGCCTGGGCCTTATGAAGCTCCG
>CALBET010000502.1 GCA_937888665.1 uncultured Acidobacteriota bacterium | reverse complement strand
GGACACACGACCGATAGCCTCTGGAGCGTCGACCTCTTTCGATGCGAATCCATCGTGCTCCAGAGCTATTGGGTGCTCGTGGTCATGGACCAGTGCTCCCGCCGCATCATCGGACTCGGCGTGCACCACGGAGCCGTCGATGGCCCAGCCTCTGCCGCATGTTCAACGACGCCATTCGCGGTCAAGCCACCCCTCGGCATCTGAGCACGGATCATGACCCGTTGTTCGAGGCCCACCGCTGGCAGGCGCATCTGCGCGTGCTCGAGATCGATGAAATCAAAACCGTGCCCCATGTACCGCTGTCACATCCGTTCGTGGAACGACTGATCGGCACAATACGGCGAGAATTTCTCGACCACGTCTTGTTCTGAAACGGGCGTGACCTCGAACGCAAACTCGTCGATTTCCAAACCTATTACAACGCAGCACGTAGCCACGCGGCGTTGGCTGGCAACACACCGTTGAGCACCGCCGTGGGAGTCAAGGTCGTGCGGGCCGAATTCGGCAATGTACGTTGGGTCTCCCACTGCCGCGGGCTGGTCCAGCTTCCGACAGCGGCCTGATGGGGAATTCGAGACCCACAGGGCGCGACGACGAGGCGTGACGGCGTCCTGGGCCATGCGGAAGCGCACGCGGCGGTAGGTCGTCGGCCCGCGGCGTTGGCTGACCCCGGCCTGAAGAGCGGGCATCCTCAGCCCGATGTATTCAGTCGTGCGGGAATCCGCGCGTGACGTGGGAGTTCAATCCGCCTGTCGAGGCGGGGTTCGAGGGGCTTGGCGTGATGGAGGGGGCTCTAGAATTTCCTATCGTCCAAGCGATGTCAGGTAACGCGTCCGACGGTCCGACCGCCGGGCATCGACGCAAGCAGCCCCACGAACAACCGTCGAGGAGATGACATTAGGCATCCATTTAACTACACTGTGGTGATCGTGAAACACTTCAACTGGGATCCTGATAAGAACGAGCGGTTGAAGCGGGAGCGAGGGATCTCTTTTGAGGAGATCGTCTTTCACATCGAGCACGGTGACGAAGTCGACATCGTCGACCACCCGAACCAAGAGCGGTATCCCGGGCAGAAGATTTCAGTCGTTATCGTGGTCGATTATGTGTATCTGGTCCCTTTCGTCGACGCGGAAACCGAAGTCTTCTTGAAGACGATCATCCCTAGCCGAGCGGCGACCAAGAGATATCTCGGAGGTCCATAAATGGCGCGACTGACCCAAGAAGAACGCGAAATCGTCAAGGCGTTCGAACAAGGCGACCTACGGTCTTCGCGGCACACACCAGCGATCATGACGCAGCATCGGGAATACGCTGCCGCCACATTTCGCAAGGATAAACGGGTGAACGTGCGGATCTCCAGCCGCGACCTCGATGCCCTCAGGAAACGGGCCCTCTCGGAAGGCATTCCCTACCAGACGCTCATTGCCAGTGTGTTGCACCGGTTCGTCGAGGGCCGGCTGCGCGCCCCGGAAGCGCCCGAGTAGAGCGTTTGATGTTGGGCCGGATTTAGGGCGGTCGTGTCCTGATGCTGAGAGTCCAGCTTGGAGAAGTCACGCCTGCGGCCGGACGGGCGGCACGGACCTGCGCGGGTCACCTCGGCGGCAGGCGCGCCTTCAGCTCCTCCAGCCAGTTCATGACGAGGACCATCCTGGGGGCCTGATCGGTGGATTATAGTCAGCATTAGCCCCCCCAAGTTAACAGAACGCCTGTTCTTGGACCCACGCCCCTCGCGACAGCCCCCACCGCCGCGAGCTGCCAGTCTGCGACGTTGCGACGAACCGCGAGACACGTGGCGGCCATGGTGCTGACACGGACGACAGATTCTGGAAAGATGTAGCCAAATGCGATGACATTGAAGCACGTGACCGTCAGCAGAGCAGGTCGCAGTCTCAACAACGTCGGCACAAGCGCTGCGACTCTCCAACCAACGGCCCCTGCCGGAGGAAGCGCCGTTCGTCGGCTTGGTCTCCGATTGACGAGGTTGCGGCCGGTTTCTGTATTGTCCACGCCACTCCCGAGTGCAACAAGCGAGACCCGATTCTGTCCCTTTCCTCAAGGTACGGCAACACAGCGTTGCCACGGGTGTGCCCGCAGGAGCCACTGACATCCCTGTCGCCTGCGGTGTGAGGCAGGACCCTCAAGGCCGGGTCATCGAGGGACCGAGGGCTGCGCCATGGAATCTTATCAAAGCACCGCTTCGTCCCACGTCGGCCCTGTCGCCATCGTTCTGTTCCTGGCGTGCACCGCGGTGTTTCTGTGGTCACCGGTTCATGTGCTTGCCGATTTCCACTACTCGATGCTCCTCAGCGAACATCTCTTCAGAACGGGTTCCTTCGACCTCACCGCCTATATCCAGGAGCCTCCGCTCGACCGAGCCCGATTTCCTGGCACATCGGCCGGCGACGATCAGTGGCCGTACCATCTAATCGCCGTCACCGACGAGTCCGGAAGACGAATGCTCCTCTACCAGTTCCCGCTAGGAACGTCGGTGCTGTCCGGGCCCGCGGTTCGCGGGCTGAACCTGCTCGGGTACTCGGCCATCGCAGCAGACGGGCTCTACGATCCAAGTGGAGAACAAGCGATTCAATCCATCCTTGCGGCGGTCTTGATGGGCGGCGTCGTCGTCCTCGGTTTTCTGATTGCACGGGAACTCCTGCCCACGGGGGCGAGCCGGTGGCTCCTTGGATCGCTGATGGCATGGTCGTATTTCACCCGGCCGAGCGCCGCGATACCGATCGTCGGCGTAGCGGCCTACCTGTTCGTGTCGGGCCGCCCAGCGTCGAGACGCTACGCGGTGGCCGGAGCCGGGTGGCTTCTCGTCTTCGTCGTGTACTCGTTGTCTCACTTTGGCACCCTGCTGCCTTGGTACTACGAGGCGGGACGGTTGGGGCTGGCGGGGCTCGCAGAA
>CALBET010000501.1 GCA_937888665.1 uncultured Acidobacteriota bacterium | reverse complement strand
CGCGAACGAAAGGTTGCGATTCAACTCCCGGAGAAGCTCAGGTTGGTTCATTCGATCAAGACGGACGACGCAGCAGCGATCGAAAGATACTGGCATGATCGTTTCGCTGGCCGCCGTAGGAACGGAGAGTGGTGTGAACTGTCGGCCTCAGATGTGTCGGCATTCCGCCGTAGAAAATTCATGTGAGGGGCCGCCCAACAAGGCGATGCAGACGGCCGGCGCTTCGCGCCGCCGGTGATCGCCAAGGCGCTAGGCGGACCACCAATGAAGCAGCGGCCAGACCAGAGATTCCAGAAGGAGTCAGGTTCATCGAGATCATCCGGAAGGCTTCGGACCGCGTGCGCGAGGACTCGCTACGACGTTTCGAGGCGACACCGGCGACGGTGGAGCTTCTAGAGCGAATGGGGACAATGCTGTCCCTTCTCGGAGAGAGTTTGGAGAGTTGGATCGAGAGGCGTTATGAAGTGCGATTCCACGACTACGGCCACGCTTGTCACGAAGAACAGGAGCCAAGGAATTACACGGACGCCTGCATTCATCGACTTCTGGTGTGCCATCGTGCGCCCTCGGTTCGAGTGCATCCATCAACTCGCAGGAGAGAAACGGAGCTTACACGACGCGGAAGCGGCGCAATGCTCCACTGTCAAGTGGGACGACGACCTCAGGCTCGGCCTGAACGCGGCTCAGGGGAGGACTTCCACCGGACCTGCGGCGTCGCACTCCTGGTACGGTCGGGACCCGTTTCGGCATGGGAATGAGTTTCAGAAAGTTGCTGGGATCCTCCAATCCCGGACACGGAGCGGCGATTTCACACGCGCCGACGCCGAGCGGCTCGTGCGGGGAATCCGTATCCAATGAGTCGTGCGTGTGTGAAGAGTGGCTCAGGGTCAGCCACTCGGGGGAGCCGCCGCCATGGCCGTATCTTTGTGAAGTCCAATCGGGCATCAGGCATCAGGGTTCAAGGTTGTAAGATCACGAGCAGCATGCCGACCGCCTTCGAAACCCTCGTCTCCGACTATCCGAGCGTCGTGTCGTTCCCCGTCTTGTGGGGTGACATGGACGCGTTCCAGCATGTGAACAACACGGCGTCTATCCGGTGGTTCGAGTCGTCGCGCATCCGGCTGCTCGAGCGTCCTGACTTGTCGGGTTTGCTGAAAGCCCAGTCCGTCGCGCCAATCCTGGCCGCCGTGTCTTGCAGCTACCGGCGTCAGCTTCGCTATCCAGATACCGTCCACGTCGGCTCCAGGGTCTCGAGGTAGGGGAACACCAGCTTGACGCTCCAGCATGCCGTGGTCAGCGAGGAACAGAACTGCCTCGCCTCAGACGGCCAGTCGGTGGTCGTCTGCTTCGACTACCGCACGCAGCGTCCGGTTCGCATCCCCGACGCGCTGCGCGAGGCCGTCGAACGTATCCAGGGGGCGATTCCCGCGCCGTGATGCGTGGGCGCACCACGCCGGCCGACGCCGGCTACGGGTTCCTCGATCGGGGACGGAACGCTGAGCTACTTCTTGATGCTGTAGACCTTTGACTGGGTCCGGATGAGCAGCCGGTCACCGACAATGGCGGGTGACGCCATCGCCATCTCGTCGAGACGGTTGACGCCCATGACCTCGAACTCGCGCCCCGCCCGGATGATGTAGGTGTCGCCTTGCTCGCTCAGCGCGAAAATCTTGCCGTTGTAAGCCCACGGCGACGACGTGAAGCTTGCCCCCACGTACACGCGATGCTCGTAGATCGGTGCTCCCGTCGCCACGTCGTAGGCCTCGAAGAACCCACGGTCCAGCAAGCTGTAGTAGATGTCGCCGTAGACGAGCGGCGAGGTGTTGTAGTTGCCGGCTTTTGGTTGATACCAGGCGACGTACTCGTTGGACGTCGCGCCGTCGCGCAGTGAAATGTCGCCGCTGGCTCCCGGACGAATGGCGTACGCCGGTCGGTGTTCGTCGCGGAAATATCCCGAATTCACGAAGACCAGGCCATGGCTTGAGAACGGGGTCGCAATGGACGCCCAGGACATCTGGCCGTTCATCTCCCACAACAACGTCCCGTTGAGGTCATAGGAGCGGATACGGTTCACGCCCGAGGTGACGATCTCGGTGCGCTGGTCGTTCTCCCAGACGTAGGGCGTGGCCCAGGTCGACACCTCGTCGCGCTCCGTGCGCCAGATCTCGTTGCCAGTGCGTTTATCGAGCGCGGCGAGCCACGACTCCTCTTCGTTGTCGTACAGCACGATCAACATGTCGTCGTGCAACACCGGCGAAGAGGCGGAGCCCCAATCGGATTTGGTGCGCTTGTCAGGAATCAACATGCTCCAGACTTCGTTGCCATCCATGTCGAACGTGAACAGACCCAGCTCGCCGAATCGCACATAGACCCGTTCGCCGTCCGTGGTCGGTGTCTCTGACGCGTAGCTGTTCTTCATGTGGCGGGGGAAGTCCGGCCGGCCTGACTTCACCGACCGTCGCCACAGCACGTCACCAGACTCGAGGTCCAGGCAGTAGACCAGCCAGTCGTGTTCCAGCGGTGGCGGCTCGGGACGGCCGTTCGGCGCGTAGAGTCCGGGCTTCGGTCTCTCGAAGTCACCCTCTGCTGTCACCGTGGTCAGGAACACCCGGTTGCCCCAGACCACCGGGCTCGACCATCCAATGCCCGGGATGTCTGCGACCCATTCGACGTTCTCCGTCTGACTCCACGTGTGCGGGAGGTTGGGGTTATCGGCCACCGCGGCGTTCATGGTCGGGCCACGAAAATGCGGCCAGTTATCGTTCGCGGCGGAGACCACGGTGGCGGTCATCGCCAGGACGCCGGCGCGCATAATCCATCGAGTCATGAAACGTGTCATGCGTGTATCTCTCTCCCAGTGGCACCGATCGTCGACCGAATATGCCACGTCGCAAGGGCCTGCAGGCCCGCT
>CALBET010000500.1 GCA_937888665.1 uncultured Acidobacteriota bacterium | reverse complement strand
TTGTCCCAGGACGGCAGTGCGCAGCTATCCAATGCGATTCACAGGCAAATCGTAGTCTCATGCCCTGTCGATCTTCTCAGGCTCGTCGGCCAAACAGTACGCTGCACGTTCGACGATCAAGGCCGGGGATGGTGGCTCGATGCCTCAGTGGTACCCGCTGGTCCCGGTACCGTTACAACCCGCTACCAAGTACAACCGGAATGGGCCCCCTAACAGCTGACACGTCCTCGGCTTCGGTCAGGTCAACAATCTCGGCATCCACCACTGCCTGAAACTGAAGCTAGGCGTTCCCCAGTCGGTAGTGCCGACTCGGGGCCCGGGGCGCGTCCTGTGCTCCACGCTTCGATGCTGTCGACGAGCATGGCCGCTATCCGGTCCCGCGCATGGTCTTCCGGATTGGCGGTCTCATAGGCAGACAACCAGCGGATGAGATAAACCGTCGAATCTTCATCTGTGCCCCGGCAACGCCGCTGCAGATGGTTATAGCGCTCAAAATAACCGGCCAGAAAGTATCTATTGATGAGGTTAATCTCGTGCATCGACGGTTCCCCGAACATGGCGCGAATGTCCATGTTCGGGGACTGCGGCGAAGACAAGTCAACATCGCCGTCGGTGTCTTCGAAGTCGTAGATGAGGTGCGGCGAGGACTTGGTGAGGAGGAATCTGCCAGGACTCCGTTCTTGGCCGCCCCCGGGCGGTTGAGGTTGAGCCGCAGTCAGAGCGATAGCGTCGGCTATCGCCCTTCGATCAGTGTTCAGAGCCGCCGCGTATGAGCTGATCTCATCCTCTGTCGGCCGGGCAAGTGCCCGCTCCCAACGAGACACCGCGGTCTGGCTGAGGCCAAGCTGCGTTGCCAGATTGCGTTGGCTCAGGCCAGCGGCCACCCGCAGTTCGGCCAGCGTCCCGACGGCATCGCTGTCGGTCTGATAGAAATCCGCTACGGCCAACCCGACAGCCGACGCGAGGCGAGGCGATCAAACATGCGCACGGAGGGTCGGGCGCGACGCTTCTCCCAGTCATTGACGACCGTGGGCAAAACACCGATGCGCTCAGCCAAATCCACTTGCGTCATGCCCGACTCTTTACGCGCGGCCCGGATCTTCTCGGCGTCAAACCGCCCGGGCGCCAGTATCGCCACGCGCCTCCCTTGGCCGGCGTTCTGGCCGATGGGTATCAACTACGGCCACCGAAAAACCGTAGCGCAATTCTCCCTAGAGCGGCGGCGGCGACCTAGTCGGCGAGCACCCCCAACCAAGGCGGCTGACCGGAAAATACCCAGGGTGAGTGGGCAGGCGATAGCGACCCGGCGGAGCTTGCGGAGCCGGGTGTCTTTGCGGAGCTGGGCTTTTAGGTTAAGCGGCGGGTTGGAGGGTGACGTGGTAGCCCATCGCCATGAGTTGCCTGACGTAGTTGCGTGTTCTGCGTTCGGTGTTGACGCGGGTGGCGTGGTAATCGGCGCCGAGGTCGCGGAACCGGGCGGTGGGGTCGTTGAGCAGGTTCCAGATGACGACCAGGATGGAGCGGGCGACCGCGACGAGCGCTTTGAGTTTGCCGCGGCGTTTGACAATGCGCCGGTAGCGTTCACCGAGGAAGGTGTTCGTCTTGGCGGCTGCGGCGGCCGCCTCGCCGAGGGCACCTTTCAGATACGGGTTGCCCTTGCCGGCTTTTCCCGAGCGCAGCACGGGTCCGGACTGGATGGTGCGTGGACACAGCTTGGCCCATGAGACCAGGTGCCTGGCGGTGGGGAACCGGGACATGTCCAGCCCGATCTCGGCGAGGATGATCTGCGCGGCCCCCGGGCCGATACCCGGGATCTCGTCGAGCCGTTCGATGGTGGTCAACTCGGCGGCGGCGTCCGCGCCACGGCCGGGGGTGCCGGTGCCTGATTCAGGCTCCATCGCAGCTAACAACTCCTCGATACGGTTGGTGAGCGTGCCGATCTTGGTGCTCAACGCGTCGATCTGGTCGAGCATCATCTGGGCCAGTTCAGCGTGATGGGCATCGAATCGTCCGGTCAACGCCTCTACCAGCGCGGCGTGTTTCGGCTTCATCCTGCCGCGCGCCAGACCGGCGAGCCGGTGTGGGTCTCGCTCACCGGCGATCAACGCCTCGAGCATGTCACGCACCGATAGGGTGTCCATTCGCGACGCCACCGAGGACACCTTGATCAATGCGTCCTCGAGAAGTTTCTCCAGCCGCTGCCAATACTTGACGCGGTCACGGGTCAGGTCGATCCGCAACCGGGTGTAGTCGCGTAACTCTCGGATCGGCGCCGGCGGCACGAAACTGGGCCGCAACAAGCCTTTCTCGGTGAGCTTGGCCAACCACACCGCGTCGAGCTTGTCGGTCTTGGGGCGACCCGGTGCGTTCTTCACGTCGCGGGCGTTCACCAACTGCACTGACAAACCCGCCGCCTCCAGCAGATAGAACCAGATCCGCCAATAGTCCGACGTCGACTCCACGGTGACCTTCTCGATCCCTACCTCTACGAGGTGATCGGCCAGGGCACCGACCGCGCGGGACGTCGCGTCCACATCCCAGACCTTGCTCACTCGCCTGCCCGCGCGACTGTCCACCCGCACGCACACCTTGCCTGATGCCTTGGCAACATCGATCGCGCACACCCGATTGAGCACCAACTCATGCTCGGCGTCGGGAATCTCCTCCAGATCGTGTTTCAATTCGGTTGTCCTCCAATCCATATCCGCACTCTTTGCAAGGCGGGTTGCCTGGGGGTCTCGGTTCAGGGAATCGAAATTCTGACCGGCGTGCTCGAAGCAACAGTGCGTGACCCTTCCAGGTCGGACCCCAGCACCAGACTCTTCCGCAGGCTCACAAACCCAAGCGAACATCGGCGTCGGCAGGCAACCCGACCCATTTTCACGCCCGCGTGGCGTCACCCGCAGGGAAA
>CALBET010000499.1 GCA_937888665.1 uncultured Acidobacteriota bacterium | reverse complement strand
GAGGGCAGGAACTGGTGAGAAGAGAGAACTCGGCGTTGCAGTCGCTGGCAGCCCAGATCAACGAGGCTCACGAGAACGCCTGTGCCAGCGTGAGGACGGCCCTTGAGCACGCCCGCGAAGCCGGTGACCTACTGCTCGAAGCGAAGCGGGAATTGGGACACGGGGCGTGGCTGCCGTGGCTGCGTCAACACTGTGCCGTGTTGTCGGCACGTACGGCGCAGAAGTACATGCAGCTCGCGCGTGAGCTGCCCAAGCTCACGGCAAAAGCGCCACGCGTGGCGGATCTGAGTCTACGCGAGGCGATCCACTTGGTCTCTGTGACGGGACAGATTGCCAGTCTCGATCCAGCGACATGCGAACAGGTGCTCCAGCGCGTTGAACAAGGCGAGCGACCGAATGCGGCCATTCGCGCCGTGAGAGTGCAGCGACAACAGGAACGGGTCGGTACGCCGCCGCCTGAACTCACGCCCGCACCGCAGACGGACAACAGGCGGCAACGGCTACACCGTCACAAGGAAGGCCGGAGGTGGGAAGTCGTCATCGGCCCGAACGCGGCTGGCATGAAACTCGGTGAGCTGATTGAGAAGGCAAAGGCTCGGCCGAAGGTTGTTGAACTTCTGTCCGAAGCGGAAGTGGCCGAACGGAAGGCTGCCGCCCTTGAGCGACAAGCCAAGGCGCTGCGCCAGGAAGCCGTGACGCTGCGGGCACGTGCGAAAGCCGGGGTCAGACAGGCCATCATTGACGAGCACGGACCCGTCCACTGCTTCACGGAGACCCTCGGGTACAAGATCGCCGATGTGGCGCTCGACGAGCATCTCAAGACGTTGACGGTCTCGGAGGTCATCAACTACTTGCTCGCTCACCGTGGAGAGCCGAATGTGCGGGAGGTTCGCCGTGGGTACTACGGGGACATACGATTCATGTCCTGGGTGACCATGCACTCGCCGCTGAATGGTGGCTGGGTCGGCATAGGGTCGGCGGACAGTCTCTGGCCCGACGACAACCCTAGCAGAGCGGCGCGCCACGAGGACTAATCGCACGGGGGTCACCCCGCGGCAGCCGTCTCAGCGGCCCTGACGGCGGCTGACGACGAAGCGAAGGAGGCAGCGTGACGTCAACTGAAGGATCACCGATCTGTCCAGCTTCATCTTCTGTCACGAATCGGATGGACTGCCGCAACGAGCAGGGTCGCACCCTTGGGCTGCCGGAGAACTGCCGCGTTGACGAACCGTGGCGCGTCGAGGTCGTCCGCTGTGCATGTGGGCAAGAGTACGCCGCTCGGCACCAGGTGCTGAGGCCACCGCTCGGCGTACCGCGTTGCAACGCGCCCGTCGCGCTCGCCGCCGGACGTTAGCGACCGCCTGCCCGATGTGCGGCGGCCCGCTCAGTGCTCGCCGCTCGTCTCGCAAATACTGCGGTCCTGCCTGCCGACAACGGGCGCACCGGCAACGGGGACGAACCTCTGCGCCGTTGGAAGGATGAACACCCATCCACGCCACGTATCGCACGCCGCGGCGCAAGTGTTTGCAAGTCATGCCAGAACTCAGGGCCTGGATAGCAGCCCCAGGACGGGGCCGAGGAGGACCACTGTGAAGTCAGATTTCGGCTACACCTATGACCACGACATCGCTGCGTGCGCGCAATGTCACCTGATAGATGACTACTTCCAGGACGGACCATGCCCGGAGTGCGGGCATACGTTCACAAGTATGGCGACCACGTACTCGCAAGACGAATGGGGCAAGACTTGGAAGACATTCTGGTGCCTCTGCGACCGATGTGGGATCGCCCAGTCTGTCTACGCAGGGAGCTCCGTTTTCTCGTACGACGAGACCGGGCCTGGAGCCGATTTGTCAAGCTACAGGCTCCTCTGATCCGGACCGCAATTCCTAGTGGACTAGAAACCATGATCAAGCACCCCCAATATTCTGGAAGGACATTCCGCTCGGCCGCATCACGCTGTGCGCGAATGGGGTCGTGCAATTTCCCAAGGCCCGAGTGGCGATATGACCAAGCCCAAGCTCACCCTCAAGCAGCGCCGGTTCGTCGGGGCCTACCTGATCTGTCCGAGCGAGATATTCTCCCAAAATTTCGGTTCTGTCATTTTCGGGTCCCTAGTGGACTAGATTGACCGGCTTCACGCCGCTTTGGGTGCATCGACGCGGCGGTTCCTCTGTTTAGGGTGCGGCCCATCTGGTCGGGTGGAAGAACTCCCGCGTGTTCTCGTTCCTGGCCGCTACAACGCGGTCCTTTTCCTGAGCCCAGTTGAATGAAAACCCAAAAGACGACGGCGATCATGCTCCCGAAGCGCACGCCGCGCGGCAGCGGGTTAGTCAAGTTTGATCCAGACCAGGCGCTCAAGCGTATGGCGGTGGCGAAGGTGGCCGAGGCGTATTACGCTCAAGTTCGGGACTTCGACAAGCTCTATGCGTCTGTCGAGGAGAAACTCACTCAACAGGCCGAGTTTGTCCTCTGGTGGGATACCCAGGCCAACAGACACAAGGGGGGACGGCCTAAAGAAAACCGTAACGGATCTGTTACGGTTATCCTCGAACCAGGCAAGGCCGGGCTGCCTGGGAAAATGACGCTGTCCCGCTGGCGCCGTCGGTTGGGCACTCCAGAGAAACAGGCCGAGTTTGTCCTCTGGTGGGATACCCAGGCCAAGAAAAATAGAGGGGGACGGCCCAAAAAAACCG
>CALBET010000498.1 GCA_937888665.1 uncultured Acidobacteriota bacterium | reverse complement strand
TCCAGAAGCGCCTGGGCGCGCAGGAACGAGCCGTGGGGAACCAGATTGGCGCACCCTTCCAGCGCGGGGCCCTGGGCCTCGGTAAGCGGCCGGCTCTCAACCTCGGCGGTGCTCCAATCGCGTGCGCCGATGGCCGTCCAGGTCCTGTCTAGTGCGCGCATCCATTTGGGAATTTGCAGATCCCCGAGGACTTCGCTCAGCCTGTCGAGGCGTGTCCGGCTGGTGTCGAATTGGCCGAAGGCAGCTTCGGTCAGGGCTAGGATGATCTGGGTGATGGGCTCGTGGGGAAACTCGCCGTCGATCGATGAAAACAGGGACAGTTCAGTCGGGCGGCCAAGGCGCCTCACGGCCTCCGCGAGGGTCCATGCCCCCACGTCGCCGAGTTCGTCAGCCTCAATGAGCGCTCGACCACGGCGCAGCGCGAGTTCAAAGTCCTCGTCGGCGGCTGCGACCGCCACTTCGGCGTTTCGTAGATAGGCCCCAGCGTCCCGCGTACTGAGCTGCGCGTGCGCCTCGCGGAGCAGGGCTGGCTCATCCCTACGAGCCGCGAGCCGCGTCAGCTGCCACCAGACCTCCTGATCCTCCGGCATCAATTCGGCGGCCCTTCTCAGGTCCGTCGTTGCGGCGGCCAAATCCCATTCCGCCATGTGGGCGATTCCCCGCAGAAGCCAGCCCTTCGGCTCGTCGTACTGCTCCGCCGCGATCGTCGCGTGAGTGACAGAGGCACCCAAATCGCCCTGGTGCAGGAGTGCCTGCGCGAGCCAGGCATGGTCGGTGCCGGTCTGGTATGTGCCGAGCTCCAGGATGCGTGTGAAGTCTTCGGATGCGTCGGCATTGCGGTTCAGGTCCAGGAGCACCAATCCACGAAGTCGGCGGGCTGGAACACTCTCAGGCAGTGTCTTGACGAGAAGGTCGAGGCGTTCGATGGCCGCCTGAAGGTGCCCCTTGTCGGCCATCGCAGCCGCTTCGTCGAAGGCATCGCTGTGGTCCGCCCGGACGTACTGGCGCAGGTGCACCTGGAGCGCCTGCGAAGCTCCCTGGATGTCGCGGTTCTCCTCCTCGTCGTGAGCGAGAACCTCGAAGGCACCGTCCATCGTCCGGACCTTGACCTTCGTCATGGCGTCGTCCCGCTTCACCTTCACGCTCCGAGCTCGAGCAGCGCCCGTCCACGCGCCCACCTC
The DNA here is from genome assembly GCA_937888665.1 of uncultured Acidobacteriota bacterium. Lineage (GTDB taxonomy): Bacteria > Acidobacteriota > Vicinamibacteria > Vicinamibacterales > UBA8438 > UBA8438. The sequence continues at coordinate 2,710 of CALBET010000498.1, read as the reverse complement.
GCCCTCAAAGAAGCCGGCGGTGACGCTCAGACCCACCCGCATCTCGGTCCAGAAGAGCAGCCCCTCTCGACTTTCGATGCCCATGCCGTTGACCGTCCCAAAGAGGTATCCGAGGACCTCCTCCCCAGGTTCCAATTGGCAGATGCGCCCCACCTGCTGCAGTTCATCGTATGCGCCCACGTCGCCCCCTAGTTCAAGGTCGCCAGCTGACTCAGCTCACCCCGGACCGTCACTGCGCGGTCCTGGAGAGACCGCAAGTGGTCTTGTCGCTCGCGTAGAGCGGTCTCGTCGGTTTCGCGTTCGTCGAGCAGCGTTGTCAACGAGGCCCCGAACTCCGCCAGCAACTCGTCGCGGTATTCACCGATCTCGGCAGCGGACTCCTTCTGTGCTGTAGCAACGGAGGTCTGGAGTTGTTCGCGCATTCGCTCCGCAAACTCGCCGAGCCGCAGATCCAGGGCTTTGGACAAGCGCGAGCTGGCTTCGTCGAGCCGCCATTCTGCGAACCACGAGGACGCAAGGGCGCCTCCGATGATGCCAACCACCAGGCCGATCGGACCTAGCAGCCCTCCGATGAAACCGAGGGCCCCGCTCAGGAGTGCCCCACCGCCAACCTGCACCAGGGCACTGCCGTCGACACCAAGGTTTGTGTCCAGGAGGACGCGGGCGTCCACTGCGGCCAGCGGCTCGCCGCGAAGAGTGCTGGCGAAGCTGTCGCGGAGCTCGCGTTGGAGCTCGCGCAGGACCCGCCAGGCTTCTACTCGATGGGCGGCGATTGCGCCCGCCAACTCCTCGCCTGTCCGTCTCACGTGCGCGTCGAGGTGATGCTGCAGTGCGGCGCGTAGGCGCTCCTTGAAGGCATCCGATGCTTCCGAGGACGAGAGGTCCTCGGTGCTCAGTGCCGCGCTCCGCAGAATGTCGTGACACAAGCCCGGCACGGCCGCGCAGGCCCGCTCGGAGACCATCGCAAGGCGGGCCTCGAGGTCCCTTTCCAGGCCGTCCAGTTTGAGCTGGGTTTCGGCCTTGCGACGCTGGTGTTCGGCAGCCAGCACGTCGAAGCTCTCTCGCAATTCCGCCGCGCTCATGCGGGAGGCGGACACTTCGACGCTGAGCGCCATCTCTCCCTCGACCAGGAGTTCCTGGACGCGTCGCGCAGTCTCACGGACCATGGGGAGCCCCCGTGCGTCCAGGAGGAACTTGCTCAGGGCGGCCTCGAGTCCGTCGAGGCCCGAGGTTTCCCGCAGAGCGTTGACCGGAGTGCCCTCGCGAATTCGGGGGTCGTCCTCGAGGTCCGACGCGTCGATCTCGCCGGCATCGAATCGGGCAGCTGCCAGGGCGGCGTATGCGCTTACCGGCAGCACCCTCGATCCCTGGACTCGATCCCCCAGTTCGTTCTGGGCGTAGGCCACCGCCTGCAGAAGACCGGAAGGGCTGACCTGGTCGCTCTTGTTGAGCAGGTAGAAGACCTTGTCTTCCAACACAACGCCAAGCTCGTCCAGAAACCGACCTGTCGAGGCACCAAAGGGCTGGCGGGCGGTGGCCACCAATACAACCGCGTCCAGTGTGGGTACCAGACTTCGTGTTCGCTCGGCGTGCGCTGCGACGAGGCTTGAAAGTCCAGGAGTGTCCACGATCTCCGCGCCGTCGCGCAGCAGAGGCAGAGGTCGTCCGATGTGGACCTCTGCCACGCCTTTCTGGTTGTTCGGGTTGCCCTTCTCCGTGACGAACCGCTTGAGATCCCTGCCGGAGATCTCCTCAGTTCGGCCATCCTGGTACACCACGATGGTCGTCGGTTGCTCCGACCAGCGCAGACGGTTGATCACGGCGGTCGTCGGCCGCACGGAGACGGGAAGAAGCGCTTCGCCCAGCAGCGCGTTTAGAACTGTTGACTTCCCTGAGCTGAACTCGCCGGCGATGGCAATGCGAAAGCGAGCCTGGCCAAGCCGCTCGAGGCGCCCCCGCAACGAGTCGACCAGTCGGTGTTCCCCATGACGCAACCGGTCCGCCAGGCCAGCCTCCTCCAACAGTTCGGCCACGCGGTGGCCAGCGGCCATGACAGCGTCCCTGGCCTGGCCATAGCGGCCAAGCACGCCTGGGGTGGCTCGCTGCGCCGCCGGCGAAGGCTCTCCCGCGGTGGTGTGGGCGGAATCCTGTCCTGTCTGTTTTGCTTCCCTTTCCTGAGCCGCCGGAGTTGGCCCGTTCTGGGCCAGGGCTTCCCGGAACGAACCGCAGGTCTGGTAACGGTCCGCTGGCAACGTTGCTGTAGCCACGTCAATGCAGCGTTGGAGTCGGCGGGGCACCGCCCCTGGCAGCGGGAGCTTCCGCCCCTCCACAACAGCCAACATGTCTGCGACCGTATCGCCGCTTGCGGGAAACGCAGAACGTCCCGAGGCGAGTTCATACAGGATGAGTCCGAGAGCGTAGATGTCCGTGCGCTCGTCCGCGTGACGTGCGTTCTTGAGTTGTTCCGGAGCCATGTAGCCGGGCGTGCCCATGGCTCCGGCTGCAGTGGCGACTGACCCCCCTTCCGGTCGTTCCAGCATCTTGGCGATGCCGAAGTCCAAGATGACCGGTCGCTGGTCTGGTCCCTCCCTAGCCAAGATGATGTTGTCCGGCTTCAGGTCCCGATGCGCCACGCGTTGGGCGTGGGCGGTGGCCACGGCGTCGAGGAGCGGCTTCATGATGGCCAGGCACGTCGCCTCGTCCTGGGGCC
>CALBET010000497.1 GCA_937888665.1 uncultured Acidobacteriota bacterium | reverse complement strand
CGAGAAGAACACACGCCACTGCGTCAACTCACTGTCGATGCGGTTCTATGACGCCGATCAAGAAGTTCCCGCGACGATCACCGTCAACGACGGCGAGGCAGGATAGCGGCCGGTTTGGCCACTGGCTGTCAGCGTGTGTCCCAGATCACGGCGGGAACGCGAACCAGCACGTAGGTGATGTGCCCCCCGTCCGGCACGAGGTAGCCGTGGGGTGTCCCGGCCGGGATGTGCAACATGTCGCCGGCGGTCACCGGATACCGCGTACCACCGGCGATCCCTGAACCCAGACTCCCGTTTCGGTCGAGCATCTCGCCACCGACGAGTATCTCTCCCTCGCCGCTTTTCACGAACACGACGTCGATGATGTCATCGTGAATCTCGGGACGCCCGTCGGCGTCCCGATGAATGAACCGGAATCGATGCGACCTCGTCGGACTTCCGAAATCCGCGAGCGTCTCCCGGGCGGACCGATCCGGTCCGACCCTGGTGGCAAGGGCCGCGTCTCGGCGCGCCAATTCCGCGGCACCCCATCGCACGAAACCAGGCAGTTCAACCGTGAGATCCGGCGCATCGTCCGGAATCACGCCGCCGGGAAGAAGCGCCGGAACCCGCACGAGCACGTAGGTGACGTCACCGCCGTCCGGCACGAGGTAGCGGTGGGGGGTATCGGCAGGGATACGCACAATGTCGCCTGGGCCGACGAACTGGCGCACGCCGCCGGTGATGTCCGTGCCGGTGTATTCGCCATTCGCGCCGCCGGTGCGGTCAACCATGACGCCGCCCACCTGCAACGTGGCGGCCCCGCTCTGGATGTAGACGACGTCCTCGATGTGCGCATGCTGTTCAGGCACGCCATCCGCGTCCCGATGAATGAACCGGAAGCGATGGGCTCCACTCGGGTGACCGTACTCCGCGAGGGTCTCACGCGCCGAGTGATCGGCGCCCACGCTCGCCGACAGGGCCGCGTGCCGCTCCTGCAGGTCGACAGCGCTCCACCGGATGAAGCCAGGCGCGTCGGCCTGCAGCGCCGGGAGGGCTAGCGCCGCCGCGAACACGAGACGAAGTGATGTCGGCATGGCGCGCTCAGTCAGTCGGCCCACGGATCGTAGTCGCCGAAGCTCCACACATACCCTTCGAGATCCCGGCATGTGTATCCGCGGCCGCCGTAATCCTGGTCCTGAATGTCCAGCACCATCTCGGCTCCGGCCGCCTGCGCCCCGGCATAGTGCGCGTCCGCGTCCTGCACGATCACGTAGGCGCTCTGCGTGTTCGTGCCGGCATCGGCTGGTGTGGACACCAGCTCGTCGTAGGCGCCGCCGTGCGTGCCCGCCGAGCCGAGCATGATCATGCCGTTACCGAAGACGAGCTGGGCGTGGGCGATCGTCTCACCCGCCCCAGGCACGACCAGGTGTTTCTCGAAACCGAACGCGCGGCAGAGCCACTCAATGGCGTTCGGGGCATCCTTGTACCGCAGACTGGGAATGAAGGTCGCGGTGGTGTCCTTGGGTCGAGTCATGGGTCCTCTTGAGGCCACAGAACGAGCGGCCGGGCACCGGCCGGCGTCGCGTCTGCCGACGTGCCATAACGGTATTGGACCGCCCGACCCAATGCAACGCCTGGTTTCGCCACGGACGCGCGACGCACTCGAGTCGGAACCACCCCGTCCCCTGCCCGCCCGCGACGAGGTAGAATCCCGCACGGACCCGCGCGTCAACAAGATCCCCGCGTTCAGATTCGCGCGTCCAACGGAAGGAACAGCCATGGCGGAAGAAGACTCCAACCCTTCACAGGCAGCGGCGGAACCGGAGCTGGCTCCATACCTGCTCGAATCCGCACGTTCGAGCCGTTCGAAGTGCCGCACGTGCAGACGAAAGATCGACAAGGACACGCTCCGGCTCGGCATTCTCCTCGAGGGCCCATTTGGCACCGGCTATCTGTGGCACCACCTCCTGTGCGCCGCGCGACGTCGGCTCGAAGACGTCGAAGCGGCCTACGAGCAGCACGCCTTCGCGGAAGGGCTGACCGTGCCCCCGCTCGCCGACCTGCAGGCACTCAAGGAGAAGGCAGAGAAAGCCCGCGAAGAGCGCAAAGAGCTGCCGTACGTGGAGCGCGCCCCGAGTGGCCGCTCCAAGTGCAAGAACTGCGGCAAACCGATCGCCCAGGACGCGCTGCGCGTCGTGTTGGCGCGCGAGGTCTCGTTCGGCAGCCAGGTCCGGGCGACGCCGATCAACGTCCACCCCAAGTGCGTCCACGCGGAATTGGAATCGGAAGACTGCATGACCGAGGTCGACGGCTTCGAGGCACAGCTGCGCCAGAACAGCGAACTGGAGGCATCGGTCATGGACCAGGCCCTGGCAGCAATCGGCGCTCTCGAAAGCTAGCAGCCCGTGGTGATGATCGCTGATCGATGATGGTGGGGTTGGGCCGTGCCCGCGGGCGGCAGCAGCACGCACACGTCTCCGCTCGCGCCCGACCCGTGGCCCGACCCGCACGGCGAGTTCTGGCGGTCGCCCTCGTCACGCTCCTGGTCGCCGCGTCCGCGTCGGCGCAGGCACCGGACGAGAACTGGCGCGTCTTCGACACGGACCACTTTCGGGTAACGTATCCGTTGCGGCTCCGCACGCTGGCCACGCATGTGGCCGACCGAGCGGAACAGGCGCACGCGGGCCTCGAAGCGCAGTTCGACGAGGCGCCGGCGGCAACCATCGCCATCGTCGTCACGGACCACACCGACGCGAGCAATGGCTTCGCCAGTGTCGCGCCCTGGAATCGCATCACCATCTTCGCGCCGCCGCCCATCGGCGGGTTCGAGTTGGCCTATTTCGACGACTGGCTCGAGCTGGTCGTCACCCACGAGCTGGCTCACATCTTTCACCTGGACCGACGCGGACGGCTGGGGGCGCTGGCCAAGGCCGTGTTCGGGCGCGCGCCCGTGCGCTGGCCGATCTTTCCGAACCATGCGTTGCCGCAATGGGCAGTAGAGGGCCTCGCCACCTATTTCGAATCGTCACTCACCGGCGCGGGTCGGGTCCGAGGCACGTTTCACGAGATGGCCCTCCGCACGGCGGTCCTGGAAGGCGCGTTCGAGGCGTTGCCGCAGGTGTCTGGCGAGACCCAGGTATGGCCCGCTGGAAATCGTCCCTACATCTACGGCTCACTCTTCTTCGACCAGTTGACCCGCGAGCACGGCCGAGAGCGGATGGCTGACTTCGCCGGCGCGGTCGACGGGCAAATCGTGCCGTACCGCCTGAACGCCGCGGCCCGACACGCGTTCGGGGTCAGCTTCACCGACGCGTTTGCGCAGTGGGCACGCAGCCTGGAAACCCGCTACGGCACACTCGGTGATGAGTTGGCGATCCACGCCCCACTCACGCGGCCTGAACCGGTGGCCGGGGGCGGGCGCTGGGCCCTCTACCCCAGACTGGCCCCAGACGGGGCCACACTGGCGTTCGCTCGCTCCGACGGGTCCTCAGACGCCCAGATTCATCTGACCAGCCCCAGCGGCGCCGCGCCCCGGACGCTGACTCGGACCAACGGCCTGTCACAGCTGGATTGGACCCCCGACGGCCGGGTCGTGTTCTCCCAGATCGAGTTCGTGGACCCCTACCGGAGCTACAAAGACCTCTACATCGCGAACCCCGTCGACGGTGTCGTCCGAAGAATCACGCGCGGGGCCCGGCTCGACTATCCGTCGGTCTCTCCCGACGGCAGACGTGCGTTGGCGGTACAACAAGGCGATGGCCGCAGCTGGCTCGTGCTGGTGGACCTGGCCACGGGCGCGGTGTCGCGCGTGGTGGAACCGGCCGATGACGTGCAGTGGGCGTACCCCGCCTGGTCGCCCGATGGCCGGTGGATCGCGGTGTCGCGTTGGGAGCCCGGCGGGTTCTACGA
>CALBET010000496.1 GCA_937888665.1 uncultured Acidobacteriota bacterium | reverse complement strand
GATCTCGGCAGCTACGATGTTTGGGATGCAGTGCACCAACGGCCGTCGTGTTCGGGTTTGACGACCTGGTTGCGCCGGCACGAGCACTGGTCGACTACATCAAGGCCAACGCCGGCACCGCTGTCAAAATTCGGCGCGCGGTCGTTTCCGGCGAAGTGGTCGATGCCGCATACGTCATGGACCTGGCCACCGTGCCATCCAGGGAAGAGCTGCTCTCACGGATCGCTGGCGGTCTCGTCGGCAAGGTGCGAGAGCTGATGATGCTGCTAGACGGCACAACACGAGAATTCGCCGGGCTGCTTGAGGCTCGCGCGGTACAGATCGAGTCCGAAGGCGAAGCCGGCTAGCCGGTCGCCGTTTATCACCAAGCCAGATGAGCGGCGGCTCACAGCCGCAGCAGGAGGAATCACATGAGCACAGTTGACGACGCATTGGAGATCATCAAGGGGATGACGCTCCTCGAGCTGCGGGACCTGAACAAGGCAATCGAAGAAGAGTTCGGCGTAACCGCAGCAGCTCCAATGGCCATGGCGGCCCCGGCGGCGGGCGGCGGCGAAGCTGCCGAAGAGCAGACCGAGTTCGACGTGATCCTCAAGGACTTCGGCGCGAACAAGATCAACGTCATCAAGGCCGTCCGTGAACTCACCTCGCTCGGTCTCAAGGACGCCAAGGACCTGGTCGAGGCTGCACCCAAGGCAGTGCGCGAAGGCGTGCCGAAGGATGAGGCCGACGCCGCCAAGGCGAAGCTTGAAGAGGCCGGCGCAACCGCCGAGCTCTCCTAACAAATACTGCCAATTTTCCGACGTGTCCTCGGTACCCGATGTTGGGTGCCGGGGGCACATGATACGCTCCGGTCGTGACAGAAGAACGAAGCACGGAGAGCGGCATCGACGACGGCGAGCTGCTCGACCCGAGTGAGCTTGATCCTGCCCTTGCCATGCCCTCACCGCGGGTCTACCGCGGCTCCCTCATAGCCCTCCTACTCGGCTCCATCTTCGCCGTCTGGCTGCTTGTCCTGCCGCCCGTTGGCGCCGATCGCGACCAGCCCCCGGCATCGATCGGTGGAATTATCAGCGGCCCCGCCCCCACCCAGACAGCCGTCGCAACTCCATCCGCCACCGCGACGGTAACGGCCACTGCCGTGGCCACAAGCACCGCTGACCCCACAGTCGCAGCATCGCCCACCGCCGCACCAACAGCCACAGAAGTAGCAGCGGAGACCACCACCTACACCGTGCAACCCGGCGATACCATGTTCGCCATCGCGGATCTGTTCCTGCCAGCAGGCCGGGAACTGAACGAATTCGCAGACGAAATCTCCGCCGTCAACGGAATTTTCGACCCCACCCAAATCCAGGTCGGCCAGGTACTGGATATTCCGGGCCAGTAGTCCTCATGGCTGAACAACCGATGACCAATGACGTGCTCGAAGAGCATTCCGACACACGCAACCCGATCTTGCGGAACGCGCTGATCTACACCCCTGCTGCGGTGGTCACCGTGGGGCTCTTCTTCCTGTCGCTCTCTGGGCTGCTCTCCGGCAACGTCGGCGCAACCCTCCCCGCAATCCTGCTCGCCCTGGTCGGCTTCGCGCTCGTCTACGAGTCAATCGCCGCGCTCCGCGATCTCCGCGCTGAACCAATGGTGACCGAGGGCGAAGTCGACCGCGTCTGGAAGAAGTCGAAGCTACTCATCTTCGGCCGTCAGGATTATCTGCTCGTCCAGAAGCAAGTCTTCGAGGTCGGACCGATCACCGCCACCGAACTCTCCATCGGCCAGACCGTATCCATCCGGCACTGGCCCCGTACCATGCGTGTGGTCAGCGTCGGGCGGGTCCGCGGCGACCAGAAGTCGTAGCACGGTGTCTGATGTCGAACGACGAGCCACTGGAACGCCCTGACGGCGCTCCAGCCCCCGAATCCCCCTACCACGCCCGAGTCGCCGAACTGCCAGAGAATGAACGACCTCGCGAGCGCCTGCAGCGCCTCGGCTCCGGCGCCCTCGCCACCACCGAACTGCTCGCCATCGTCCTCCGCACCGGATCCGCGAGAGAGGACGTCCTCGCCGTCGCTGGCCGCCTCCTCGCCGAACATGGCGGCCTCCGAGGACTCGCCACCGCCGACCTGCCGACCCTCGGCGAGATCCACGGCCTTGGCCCCGCCAAAGCATCAACAATCGCCGCCATCTTCGAACTCGGCCGCCGCGTTGCCCTCGAGGGCGAACTGCTGCGGCCACGCGTTCACGGTCCCGAAGACATCGCGCGCCTGCTCCAGCCCGAAATGGAGCTGCTGCAGCAGGAAGAAGTCCGCCTGCTTGTCCTGGACACCAAACACCACGTGCTTGCCCAGTCAACGCTCTACCGCGGCTCAATCAATTCCTCCCCTGCCCGCGTCGCCGAGGTCTTCCGCGAAGCCATCCGGCGGAACGCGTTCGCCATCGCACTCGCGCACAACCACCCCAGCGGCGATCCCGCCCCCTCCAGCGCCGACATCGACTTCACCGAGGCCGTCGTCGCCGCTGGCGCGTTGCTCGATCTGAAAGTCCTCGACCACCTCGTCTTCGGCCACGGACGCTACGTGTCCATGAGGCAGCAACTGCTCGGTTTCTCGGAGTAGCCCCCACCCAGTCGCTTGCCCTCCGGCAGGGGCCTGCATGCTACGATCGTTGCGGGCGGGGGGACGAAGGGCTCGCAACGCGTGCACTGGATCGACCTCTTAATTGTTGGCGTCATCGCCTGGATGACGTTCACCGCCTTCACCAACGGACTGATCCGCGAAGTCGTGAAGCTACTGGCGCTCGTGCTCGGCGCGGTGCTCGCCGGCATGTTCTACGACGATCTCAGCCAGAACCTCTCTTTCCTCCTCGACGACGGCATCACTCGTAACCTCATCTCGTTCGGCGCACTGCTCGGCGGAACCTTGATCCTCGGGCAAATCGTCGCCGGCATGCTCCGTGGCACCGCCAAGCTGCTCATGCTTGGCCCCTTCGATCACCTCGGCGGAGCCGCCTTCGGCCTCGCCAAGGGCGTGATCTTGGTCGAAGTCGCCTTGATCGCCGTCTCCGTCTTCCCCGCCTCCTCGCAGGTCGCCGTCGCCGTCGAACAATCCGCGCTGGCGCCAGTCTTCCTCGAGCGCGCGCCGATCATGGAGCTCGCGCTGCCAGACGAGTTCGACAATGCACTGGACCGGCTGCGCGAATGGCAGACGTCACTCCCGGCTGCCGTTGGGGGCCTCAGCGACGGCTCCTGAATCGCCACCGCCACCCTTCGCTATCACAAGCGCGTTCGGATTCCGCTACACTTCCCCCGAAAGCGCCCGCCCTTCACGTCATCTACGGCGCGGCGGTGCGGTTTGAACGCCTGGAGGTGAAGTGGCGATCCAGCGGCGGGCGCTGGTGCTGAACCAGAACTACGAGCCTTTGAACGTCTGCTCGGTGAGACGAGCCGTCGTGCTCGTGTTCCGGGGAAAAGCGGAGATCCTCGAGGTGGGGGACGAGCCGCTGCGTGGTGTCGGCGATGCTCGCTACGACACCCCCTCCGTCATCCGCCTCCAACACTTCGTCCGTCGACCGATGCCGCAGCTACGCCTGACCCGTCGCGAGGTCTTCGCCCGCGACGGCAACCGTTGCCAGTACTGCGGCCGCCGCAGCGACCTGACACTCGACCACGTCACCCCCAGGCATCGAGGTGGCCCCCACACCTGGGAAAACCTCACCACCGCCTGTCGCACCTGCAACCACGGCAAAGGTGGGCGAACCCCCGAAGAAGCCGACATGAAGCTCGCGAGGCGCCCTCGGCGCCCCTCCTCGCACCCCGCCGAAGTATTTGCGGTCTACCTCGAGCGTTACAACGAGTGGACGCCCTTCATCGCCGGCTGGCGACGCCGCGAGGCCCCCTCGACCGCTGTCGCCTCCTAGCCGGACGTAAGTACCAGCACCCGTCTAGCTAAAGCGTCGCTGCCGTGCGGCGATCCAGGATCCCTGCGATCTCATTGAGGCCGGTCAGTTCCCGTGCGGCCAGCAGTGACTGCAAGCAGGCGCCCGGGCTCGTCCAGCCGTTCTCCCGCACCGCTGATTCAACTTCTGCTCCAAGCTGTGATGCCTCGGGCAGCGTCTCCTGGAACACCGGAGCCAGCGACTCCCAAAGCGGGTGCTCAATCGCCGCCCGCGCGTAGAGCAGTGCCGCGAAGGCAAAGGCTGACTGCTCAGGGTCGTTCCACTCCGGACCCGCGTCGCGCAGCAAGTTCTTCAACGCTTGGTGACGCTGCTCCGCTTCCCACTCCACATCCAGGTTCAGCGCCTTCAACGAATGATCCGCGGCCGGTGCCAGCACCAGCTCACGCAGCGCGCCGCGCAGCATCGGACCATCTGGCACATCCGCGCCCTCGCCGCGTTGCACCGTCGGGTAGCGCTCCAGCCGCTGGCGCACGTGCTCCAGCGCAACCCCCACCACATGCGGCAACGCGTGCGTTGGGACACCGTTGTGCAGTTGGATGATCGCCGCGTCCGCCTGCCAGACAACGTTGGAGAACGTTCCTTCCGCACCACCCTCAATCCGCAGCTCGCGCTCCGCCTCAATCTCCAGGCGCCGC
>CALBET010000495.1 GCA_937888665.1 uncultured Acidobacteriota bacterium | reverse complement strand
ATGACCGCGTAGGAACGCTTGATCGCACCGACGAGGAAAATTAGCAGCGCGAGCGCCGAACCGGCCATCAGCGCCTGCCCAGCCTGTCGCGAATTCTCGACAGTCATGCGCTCGGCTCCGCGTCGATCGCTTCGCGCAGGTCGGGCGGCAGCAGGTTCGGGATGCCGTCTTCGATGGGGTAGCTGTGACCGTCTTCGCAGGTGAGCGTTCCCTCGAGGATTTCGCCATCGGCCTCGTTCGTGGCGGTCAGTGTGAGCGGGCCCTTGCTGACTGGGCAGACCAGGATGTCCAGGAGGTCGCGTCGCATAGGTCCTCGGTGTGTTGATGAGCGGAGAAGTTCCGCCGCGCTCCGATGATAGGAAGTGCTGAGGGGCCGGGCAACGCGCGCGCTGGTTCACCGCACGTTGTGCTCGCTAGACTCGATCCGAAGCGGACGGACGGGGGCGCGATGGCGGGCGATACCCACGAGGATTCCTCAAGCGACACGGCCGCCGATCCAGCGGCCGCGGCGCGGCGTACGATTGCGCTGCACCGCGCCGTGGCCGTGATCACCCCGGACTCGATTGCGGTACGCCAGAGCCGAGCTGGACTCGTTGGCCCGCTGATCGAACTCGTGCTCACGATCGTCGCTGTCTGGGCGATCATGCGATTCATCAATAGCTGGCCGCTCGGCGTCCTGTTCGTGCTCGCCCTGATCGTGACAGTGCTCGGACCGCTCGCGCTGATTGGCTTCGTCAACAACGTCGTCGGGAGCAGCTTCCTGATGGAGCGCGCCAAGGAGTCCGCCCGCTGGCAGCAGGGCCTGCTCGGTCTCGGCATCGGCACGTTCGAGCTGGTGCCGTTCGGCCGCGTCCAGCGCTTCGAGGTCACCAGCGACTATGACGACGAACTGGCCAGCGGCATGGACCAAGACATCGTCGACTGGCAGGTGCTGTTGATCAAAGACAACGACAAAGAGCTGACGGTTGGTCGTGTTGTCGCCGCCCGTTTCGTGGCGCGCGAGGCCGGCGAACGCGCGAATGCGCTCGCGACGGCCCTCGGTGAGATGTCTGGCGCCGATGTCACGCTGGCGATACTCCCACCGGCAGATGCTGCCGAAGATCAAACTGGCTCGGAGGGTGTGGGTTACGATGCTCGTGATGAGCGTCGTCGTTACCGACGCCTCGACTGACGAGCCACGCGCAGGAGGCGACATGGACCGCGCGATGGAACTGATGCGTGACGCGAAGACGATTGCGGTCGTTGGCGTCTCCTCGAAGCCGGATCGCCCCTCGAACGAGGTGGCGCTGTACCTCCAGCAGCACGGCTTCACCGTCTACATGGTCAACCCACGCGAGACCGAGGTGCTTGGCCAGCCCTGCTACGACAGCGTCCAGGAACTACCCGAGCCGGTCGACATCGTCGATGTCTTTCGTCGCGTCCCGGATGTGCCACCAGTGGTAGACGACGCAATCGCGGCCGGTGCGAAAGCGGTGTGGATGCAGCTCGAAATCGTCGACGAAGACTCCGCCGAGCGAGCGCGACTCGCCGGCCTCGAGGTGGTGATGGACAAGTGCACCAAGATTGAGCACGCGCGGTTGTCACTGTGAATGAGACCGAAGCGTCCCCCGCAGGCGTGATACACTCCGCCTCTACCGGGGCTCACGCGGAAGACTCTAGTTTGACAGCTAGCCTGCGCGAAAAATGCGGTGTTTTTGGTATTTTCGCCCCCGGCGAGGATATAGCTCGCCTCACCTTCTTTGGCCTCCACGCCCTTCAACACCGCGGCCAGGAATCTGCCGGGATCGCCACGGTCGACAATGGGCGGATCCGTCTCTACGCGGAGATGGGTCTGGTCACACAGATCTTCGATGAGCGCGCGCTGGCCGGCCTGCCCGGCACCCACGCCATTGGTCACACCCGCTACTCCACCACCGGTGCGAGCAAGCTCCAGAACGCTCAGCCGTTCATCGTCCGCGGCATCCATGGCGAGATTGCGATTGCCCACAACGGCAACGTCGTCAACGCCGAACTGCTGCGTGATGGCCTCGAGGGCGAAGGCGTTCGTTTCGAGACGTCCAGCGACACCGAGGTGATCGCGCGGATGCTGGTGAACGCGCCTGCGGCTGACTGGCAGCAGCGCTTCGGTCACCTGATGCGCCGGGCAAGCGGTGCGTACTCGCTGACCGTTCTCACCCAGGATGCTGTGTTCGCGGCGCGCGACCCACTGGGCATTCGACCGCTGTGTATCGGTGAACTCGATGGCGGCTACGTCTTCGCGTCAGAGACCTGTGCACTGGACCACCTGGGCGCCCGCTTCATCCGCGAAGTACAGCCTGGCGAGGTGGTGCGCGCCGACGCAGACGGCCTCACGTCCTGGTTCCCGCTCCGCCGGCGCGACATCGATGTGGTGCCAGCGCCGCAGAAGCTTTGCCTGTTGGAGTTCATCTACTTCGCCCGCCCCGACTCGCGCCTCGGCGGTGAGTTGCTGCACCCGGCCCGCATGCGCATGGGCGCGGCTGTCGCTCGCGAGCACCCTGTCGATGCTGACCTCGTGATCGGTGTGCCGGACTCGGCGACCGCTGCGGCGATTGGCTACGCGCAGGAGGCCGGGATCCCGTACGCCGAGGGTCTGATGAAGAATCGCTACGTGGGCCGGACCTTCATCCAGCCTGACCAGCGCCTCCGCGAACAGGGCGTGCGACTGAAGTTCAACCCGCTCCCCGAAGTGATCGAAGGCAAGCGACTGATCGTCGTCGACGACTCGATCGTGCGAGCGACGACCACGCCGCGCATCGTGAAGCTGTTGCGCGATGCTGGGGCCGCCGAGGTGCACACGCGCATTACCTCCCCGCCGATCATGAACCCGTGCTTCTACGGCGTCGATATGGCGACCCGAGCCGAGTTGATCGCCGCTCACAAGAACGTCGATCAGATTCGCGAGCACATCGGGGCGGACTCGCTGGGGTTCCTCTCGATTGAGGGCACGATCGCGGCGACCCGCATGCCGGAGGGCGG
>CALBET010000494.1 GCA_937888665.1 uncultured Acidobacteriota bacterium | reverse complement strand
CGCCCAAACACCTCCTCCAGGATGCGGCGTTCGAGATACACGGTGAACCCCTCATTCAACCAGAAGTCGCGCCAGGTGGCGTTGGTCACCAGATTGCCCGACCACGAGTGCGCAAGCTCGTGCGCCACCAACACGACCAGACTCTTGTCACCGGCGATGATGGTCGGCGTCGCGAACGTCAGGCGCGGGTTCTCCATACCGCCAAACGGAAAGCTGGGGGGCAACACGAGCAGGTCGTAGCGTTCCCAGCGGTAGGGCCCATACAACCCCTCGGTGGCCACAATCATCGCCTCGGTGTCGTCGAACTCGGCCGCAGCCGACTCGACGACCGACGGTTCGGCGTACACCCCGGTGCGCGCACTCATGGCGCGAAATTCAAGGTCGCCGACGGCGAGCGCAATCAGATACGACGGAATCGGCTGTCGCATCTCGAAGGTGAATTCGCCGTCGAGCGGCGCATCCGCCTCGTTGGCGGCACTCATCACCGCGCGCAAGCCAGGCGGCGTACGGACGGTCGCGCGATAGGTCACGCGTACGCCGGGCGAATCCTGCAGGGGAATCCAGCTCCGGGCGTGGATCGCCTGCGACTGCGTGAACATGAACGGGTGCCGTTTGCCGGCCGTCTGGCTGGGCTCCAACCACTGCACGCCGGATGCGCTCGGACTCGTGGCATAGGTCACTCGAACCGACGTCGCGCCCGTCGACAGCGCGATCTCGAGGGGCGCACCCAGGATGGGATCGGCGTCACCGAGCACAAACTGGGCTGGTGACCAGGTGTGTCCGTCGTCCGTCAGATCTACCGCCGCGACCGACAGGTCGCGAGTGTCGAGACGCAAGGTGTCGGCCGAGTCCGACACGCGCTCGATCTGCATCGTGGCGGTGCCGTCGAGCGTATGGCGGTCGAACCGGACGTCCCATTCCAGATCGAGATGACGCACCACTACCTCGCCCGGGTTCCCATATGAGTGCCCGTCCTGAGCGACCGGATCGGGCGTCTGGTTGTCGGGAGCGGCGGGAGACAGATCGGAGGCGGGACGATCGCAAGCCATAGTGAAAGTGATGACGCTGACGACAATGATGGAGACGAGCGACCAGGGTGCGGCACATCGGCGGTCCCGGATGCTCATGGGCTTGTTCAAGCTGGTTCAAGCTCGTTCAGAACTGGTTCACGACTGGTGCCGGACCGGTTCACGAGTGGCGGAGAACTGGTTGAAGCCCCCGGTTCAAATCTGGTCGGGCCTGCCTGGGTACCGCTGGTCCAGACGGCAACCCTCCGAGTCAGGATATCAGAGGCCAAACGGGATACACTGAAGGGTCCGCGCCTTATGCTGCCTGAATCCGTATCAGCCGGCGGCGCATCTATACAGGCAGTCGCGTAGGTACGACGCAGTTAGGGGAAGGAGAACCAACGATGGCCTCGGAACACACGCTGACATTCACCGATGGTGATTTTGAAAAGACGGTGCTGAAGTCGGACACGCCGGTTCTGGTCGACTTCTGGGCCGAGTGGTGCGGCCCGTGCCGCATGATCGCCCCGGCCGTCGACGGGCTGGCGGCCGAGTACAAGGGTCGGGTCGCGGTGGGCAAGCTGAATATCGACGACAATCCCGACACGCCTTCGAAGTACGGCGTGCGGTCGATTCCCATGCTGCTGCTGTTCAAGGGCGGCGAAGTCGTCGAAGCTTCGGTCGGAGTCACCGGGAAGGCACAGCTGGCCGAACTGCTTGACAAGCATGTCTCGCCAGCCCCTGCCTGACGGCAGGCTCCTGCGTACGCGCTCAGAAGACGTCCAGGTCGTGTCCGTACGCGACGTCTCCGTCGAAGCTCAGACGCACCTGCTCCACGAGGTCCTTTTCAGGCTCACCGCCCAGATGCAGCTGGTGGTGGAGAATCACCATCCCGACCCCGGCTCGCGCCGCGATCTCGCCCACCTTGACGGCTGAGGTGTGCACCGCCGCGTGATACCGCTGGATTTCGGCGTCCCGGTCACGGAGCCCCTCGGCGCCGTATGCCTCGTGAATCAACACGTCCGCTCCCGCGGCGATGTCAGCAAGCCCGTCGAAGGGTCCCGTGTCGCCGGAGATGACCACGGTGCGATCAGCCGTCGTCAGCTTGAAACCGTAGGCGTGGTCCCACGTCCCGTGCGGCACCGCGAACGCCTCGACGCGAAGCACATCGTCGTCATAGATCAGACCCGGCTCCACCTCGTGGGTTTGGACGTCCAACTGGTCGCGTCGCAACCGCTCTGGACCCTCGACCCGCGCGCGAATATCTTCCCGGTACGCCTCGAGCAGCGCCGTCGTCATCGACTCGAGCCCAGGAGGTCCGTACACGCGAAGCGGCTCCGCGCGCCCCAGGACCCACGGCGACAGGATCAGGTCCGGATACCCGAGCGTGTGGTCCGAGTGCAGATGGGTAAAGAACGCGACACGTAGGTTCGCCGGTTGCAGGGCGGCGAGGCCGCTGACAATCGCGGCAGCCGAGGCGCGCCGCACGACGCCCGGCCCGGCGTCGATCAAGTATGCGTTGCCGCCGGCGACGATCGCGGTCGACGGTCCGGACCGATCGGGTTCGGACCCCGGCGTGCCGGTTCCCAACAGCACCACCCACGTGCGAGACGGATCCCGCGGCTCGTCGGCGCCCTGGGCGGTCGGGAGCGGCGGCGCGGGTGCTTCCCCGGTTGGTTCCGACTCCACGGTCGGCGATGCCTCGTCTGTCGGCGCGCCAACGCAGCCGCCAGCGAGGAGCAGGAGAAGGAGAAACACAGGCTGCCTCGCGTCGCGGCACATGACTCCTTGGAATTATAGGACGGCACCAGGATGGCGAATGTGACGCGGCGGACAAAAACCAGTTGGGGTATTCTGCCGAGGTGTGCCGACGACCGTCTCATGACACCCAGCTCTGAAGGACGACCGACATGACTGACGCCACCGCAGGCGACGCTCCGGTGACTCATGGACCGCGACGACTGTCGCTCGTGGGGGCCCTGTGTATTCTCGCCACAACCGCGTGCACCATCGAAGTGGGACCCGACACGCCCGCGATCGTCGCAGCACCAGTGGCGGTCGGTGTGCTCGAGGTTGCGGACGCGCAATCTCCGGTACCGGAACCCTATAGCGACCTTCGCCCAGACGAGCAAGCCATCGTCGACCTATTCGAGGAAACGAGCCCTTCTGTCGTCTATATCAGCACCCTGACGCGACGCCGCGATGTCTTCGGCCGCGCCGAGGTGGTGCCCGGGGGCTCAGGCACCGGATTCGTCTGGGACGACCAGGGCCACATCGTTACGAACTACCACGTGATTCAGGGGGCCGAACAGGCACGGGTGGTCATGCACGACCAGACCAGCTATCTGGCGACGTGGGTGGGCGGGTCGGAGCGGCACGATCTGGCGGTCGTGCGAATCGATGCGCCGCAAGACGCGCTCCGTGGCGTCTCGACCGGGGACAGCGACCGCCTGCGGGTCGGCCAGAACGTGTACGCCATCGGCAACCCATTTGGACTGAGCGGCACGTTGACGACCGGGATCATCTCGGCGCTGAACCGGCAGATCGAGGGACTGACCGGCGACCTCATCGAAGACGTCATTCAGATTGACGCCGCGATCAACCCCGGGAACTCGGGTGGGCCGTTGCTCGACAGCAAGGGACGGGTCATCGGCGTGACAAGCCAGATCCTCAGTCCGTCGGGAGCGTCAGCGGGACTGGGCTTCGCCGTTCCGATAAACATCGTGCAGCGCGTGGTGCCGCAGCTGATCGCCACGGGGGCCTACACGTCGGCCCGTCTCGGTCTGACGTTCTTTAGCAGCCAGTCCAATTACAACGCGTCGCAGCGTTTTGGCGTGCCCGGAGTCTTGGTCAATCAGGTCGTCCCCGGCTTCGGGACCGCGGAAGCCGGACTCCAGGGCACCAACCCGAGGGCCAATCAGCTCGGCGACTTCATCACGGAAGTCGACGGCGAGGCGGTCCAGACATACCGGGATCTCCTGCGAGTGCTTGATCGCTATCAGCCCGGCGACGAGGTGGAGCTCACCGTGTCCCGCGGCGGTGAGGAACTGACCGTAGTCGCCCCGCTCAAGTGAGGCGCGACGAACGCACCTGGGGTGCGGCCTTCGAACGAAGTTAGGGGGAGCGGACCACGCCCGATGTCGGCACCCGCACCGCGCGTAACCGCAAATACGCGCCCGGTTCATACTCGTAGGCCACGGGAAGATGTGGGGGGGGAAATGGATTGCCGGGACTGGACGCACGCAACTCGACCCACAGCGTGAACCGATCGATTTCTTTGCCCCGGGCA
>CALBET010000493.1 GCA_937888665.1 uncultured Acidobacteriota bacterium | reverse complement strand
GAACGTCACGCTCACCATCATGGCGCTGACCGCCCGGGCGTGCGATCACCTGGTCCAGACGCTTCGCGGGTCGTGATCGGATGGGTCTTCTCGCGGGTCTCGTCCGCCGGCGGCAGCGTGGCGACGGAGACCGCGACGTCGCCGAGCCGTTGGCGCAGCTGCGCCACCACCGCGTTCCGGTCCACGCCGGGCGCCAGCCCCAGCTCGATAGCCCCGTCGTCCCGTTGCACGAGGCGCCACGCGTCCGGCGACGCGGCCGTCGACAGATGGTCGACCAGGTCTCGCGCCGAGACCGCGCGGCCGTCCGCGGCCACCACGCAGGTGCCGCACCGACCCTCCAACGATGCCAGGCAGGGGAGTTGGCGCCCGCAGCCGCACGGCGCCTCCGCCCACGAGGCGAGGTCGCCGGTCGCGTAGCGCAGAAAGGGCAGCGTTCGGTTGCGCAGGTCCGTCACGACTACCTGCCCCGGGGCTCCGGGGGCGGCCGGCTTGCCGTCGCGCAGCACCTCCACCAGATGCGTGTCCACGTTGACGTGAAAGCCGTCGCGACGTTCGCACTGCCAGGCGACGTAGCCGACCTCGGTCAGGGCGTAGACGCCGACCGGATCGCAACCGAAGACGCGCTGCGCGAGCCGGCGCGTGTGCGGGTCGAGGAGCTCGCCCGCACAGAACGCGCCCCGTGGCCGCCGGAACTGGACTCCGGCGCTCGAGAGGGCCCGGGCGAGCCGGCGCAGCACCGTGGGGGTGGCGATGACCCAGTCCGCCCTCGCCGCTACGAAACGGTCGCACTGGGCGGCGAGCGGGTCGGTCGAGGGGATCCATGCGGTCCGCGAGATGCCCAGGCGCTGGAGCGTCGAGACCGCGCCCGGCGCCGGGTCGAACTGGGCCTTCTTCTGGTGCCAGCGGTAGCCGTGCTCGCGCCAGATGCGCAATCCCTGGGCTCGCCACAGGCGCGTCTCCTCGGCGCCGATCGGGATCGGCAGCCGTGCGGCGGTGGATCCCGAGGTGTGGAGGACAGCACGAGCGGCATCGGCCGCGCGCCCGCTGGCCAGCTCGCCGCATCGCACCGCCTCCCTCGCGGTGCGGGCGTCGACCACCGGAAGCCGTGTGACGTCTTCGACCCGCTGCACCGTGTCCGGATCGAAGCCGCGCTCCGCCCAGAATCGGCGGTAGAACGGGACGTTGGAGTGGGCGTGATGGACCGCGTCCCGGAGGAGTCGTCCCTGCAGCGCCCGCAGCGCATCTGGCGACCGCCGGGTGTTGCTCCGCAGCTCTCCGAGCAGTCTCGCCGCACGTGCGGTGTCGATCATGGTCGCGGCGGTGCGGCCGCCTCCGCGCCCAGCAAGGTGAAGTACCGGTCTTCCAGGAGGCGCACCTCGCGCTCGATGTCGTGGTGGCGCTCGACGTGGCGACGCCCGGCCGCGCCCATCGCGTCCCAGCGTTCCGGGTGGTCGAGCAACGTGCCCAGCGCCGCGGCCAGCGCCGGCGCGTCCCCTTCGGGCACGAGCACCGCGCTCTCGCCGGCGACGGTCACATAGGGGATGTCGCAGTGCGTGGTGGCGACGACCGGTATCCCGAGCGCCTGCGCCTCCAGGATGGTGGTGGGGGCGCCGCCTTCGCTGATGCCGTTCTGGCCTACCACACTCGGGTGCACGAAGATGTCCGCCTGGCGGAGCTCGCGCAGGTACTCCGCGTGGTTGAGGAAGCCGTGGAGGACGACGCGGTCGCCGAGCCGGTGGGTCCGGATGTAGTCGTAGACTAGGCTCGCGTAACGGCCGTCGGTGAGGGTGTCGTCTCCGACGATTCCCAGCTCGACGTCCCGGCCCCGCTCCCGTAGCAGGCGGACAGCCTCCAACGCGTCGAGGAGGCCCTTTTGTTCGCAGAGGCGCCCGGCGAAGAGCAGCCGCGTTCGACCGCCCTGGCTGGCTCGTCGGGCGCGAGGCGTCATCGTGCGCACCGGGATGCCGATCCGCTGCACTCGCACCTTCTCCGGCGCACAGCCCAGATCGATGAGGCGTTGCCGCAAGAACGGGCCCTCGGCCAGAAACAGGTCACCCTCGTCCAGGAGCTCCCGCAGGCACCGGGGCCAGTCGGGACGCTCCGACCCGCGCCGAATCCACCACTCCCACCAGGGGTCCAGCTTCGTCACCAGATCGTCTCCCAGGAAGGTCACGACCAATGGGAGTCCGGAACGGCGCTTGAGCGGCAGCAGTGCCCAGCCGACCGGTCCGAAGGCGGCATGGAGGATCTGGACGCCGCGGTCACGGACGATTCGCTCCGCCCACGCGAGGAAGCGTTCCGCGTTGGCTTCGGGCCGGAGTCGGGGGACGACGACCCGGTGCAGCACACCGAGCATTGGCTCGGCGAGCCACGGAGGCGCGTGGGCCAGCGCCAGTCGCAGCCGCAGCCCCATCCGCCACAGCCGCGTGCGGGCGACGGGGTTCCCGTCGTCCGCATTGTCGCCGTACCGATAGAGGTCGCCGGCGAGGTCCCGTGGGGTGTCGTGAGAGATGAGCGCCGACTCGGGTGTGCGTGTCAGACAGATCGGCCGAATCCGCCGAAAGTGAGACAGGTAGAAGTACAGAAACGACTGCGTCGACTGGAAGAACAGGTAGTTGATGTGGGCGACCACGCATCGCGTTGGGTCTGCGCGCTCACTGTGGTCTTTCACCACGGGCTGGCGGTGAAGCTCCGCCTCAGACCGACCAGTACCGTCGCCTCCCGCTTCTCTGTCAGGCATTTCCCAGTGGCTCCGCGACGCTGTCTCCTCCATGAAATTCGCTCGTAGTGTAAGAACTTTGCCAGCAGAGTGCTGTCACGTTCACGAGGACGGTGCGCTTTTTCCGTGGGAGATTGGTCCCCCGTGGTCATGCCGCACGACGGGTAGAATGAGTGCCATGTTTCGCCGACTGGTTGTCGCTATTTCAGCGCCTTGGCCATCGCCTGGCAGACGGTCTTCAGCACCTGCACCCGAGCCCACCGTTTATCGTCGCCCGCAATCAGATGCCACGGGGCGTGGTGGGCGCTCGTACGTGGGATCATCTCGTCGGCGGCGATCCCGTAGTCGTTCCAGCGCTCGCGGTTGCGGTAGTCTTCGGATGTGACCTTGTATTTCTTGAACGACACCTTCTCACGCGCTTTGAAGCGGCTGAGCTGCGTTTCTGGAGAGATGTGGACCCAGAACTTCAAGACGAGCGATCCGTGCTGGACGAGTTGCTCCTCGAAGTCGGTGATCTCGCCATACGCACGCGTCCAAGCGGCCTCCGTGGTAAGGCCCTCCACCCGTTCGACGAGCACGCGGCCGTACCAGCTGCGGTCGAAGATGGCGACATGGCCGGCTCTCGGCAAGTGGCGCCAGAACCGCCAGAGATAGTGGTGCGACAACTCCTCGTCAGTAGGAGCCGCGATGGGAATCACCCGGAAATGCGCGGCGTCCATCGCCCGTGTCAGCCGCCGGATGAGACCGCCCTTCCCCGCAGCGTCCCACCCTTCGAATGCCATGACGGTGGACAGACCGCGCCGGTGGGCTTTTTCGTTGAGCCTGGAAAGACGGCCCCAGTGCTCTTCGAGCTGGCGCTCGTAGGACTCCTTATCGAGTGCCTGGCTCAGGTCGATTCGATCGAGCACGGTGATCGGATGCGCCTCCTGGGTCCGGTGGCCCTTTCGTGGACGCCGCGGGGCCGGCACCGCCAGCCGCTTGGTCAGGGCCTGGATCAAGATCTGCGCAGTTGTGACGTCGCGATAGCGAGCATCCGTGCTGTCGATGATGTTCCAGACGTTCGTCCCGCGTCCGGTGCGTCGCAAGACCTTGGCCGCCACCTGCTGCACGTCCCTGTAGTGCTTGCACATGTCCCGGTCCGCCCCGGTCACGCGCCAGGCCCGCCCGGGGTTCTTCCGCGCCCGGTCGATGCGTTTCTCGAGCTCTTTCTCCGGCATGTGAAGCCACAGCTTGACCACCAGGGCGCCGTCATCGATCAGAGCCTTCTCGAAGTTCACGATGTGTCGCAAGCGGTCGTCGAGTGCCATCTCGTCGATGTCGCCGGCCACGCGCTCGACGATCGCGCGAAACGTCCACTCTCTCAGGAAGAGCCCGATACGGCCCTTGGCGGGGAGCGTGCGCCAGTAGCGCCAGAAGCGGGGCCGCTCCTTTTCTTCCTCCCTCGGGTGCTCATATACGTTCGCTTCCAGGTAGCGAGGATCCATCCACTCGTGCAGGATACTGGCGACCTCGGTGCAGCCTAGACGATCGGTGCCGCTGAGCAGAAGGACGACGGGAAAGTCGGCCTCCCGGAGCTCGTATTGGACGGTGAGCAGGGCAACCCGTAGGACCTCCTCCTGCGTCCTGTACGCCTTGCGGCTGATCGATTGCCCCAACTCCGCGGCCTCGAACATGTCACGCACTCGTCTTCCTCCCGATCTCTCGCCGCCTGCAGTCGAACGGCCAGGTGTTGGTAGGCTTGCCGCGCGCCCGCTTCGGGCTCATGTCGGCGGCCGGGGCGAGGAGCACACCGTCGCTGAGAACTCTCAAGCCGCAGTATACGGCTTCAGGGGCCGCGGGCAGACGGCGGCGAATGGGCCTCGACCTTGCCCTCCGTCGCGCACACTCGCCACCCCATGGAGTTGAAACACGTTCGAAGGCATTGGAACGCCCTTGCGCGCTCGAACGCGTTCTGGTCCAACATTTCCACCAAAACGACGTGGGATGCCGGTGCCTTTTTCGCGACGGGCGAGGCGGAGATCGACGCGACGCTGCGGAGAGCCGACCATCTCGGCGTGTTACCGCGCCGGCGCGAGCGGGCCCTCGACTTCGGGTGCGGCGTCGGACGGCTGACTCAGGCCATGAGCCGACGCTTCGCACGTGTGGATGGCGTCGACATCGCGAAGGCCATGTTGCGCGAAGCGCGTCGCCACGACCGCTCCGGCGGGCGCTGTCACTACCATCTCAACACCGCGAGGCACCTGCGCAGGTTCCCGGACGGTAGTTTCGACGTTGTGTACTCGAATCTGGTGCTGCAGCACATGGAACCGTCGGACGCGTTGCTGTACATCGCGGAGTTGGTGCGGGTGGTCGCGCCCGGTGGCCTGCTCGTGTTCCAGCTCCCAAGGCGTGTCCCGGAGCATCCCGACGAAGCGATCCCGCTCCCCCCGGGGGGGGAGCGCACGCGCCGTATCGTCGCGTTACCCAACACGGCTCGCCAGGCCCGGATCGTACCCGACCCGCGGAGCCTCCGGGCCACCGCCGACGCGCCGATCGCGATCGGCGCGCGGGTCGAGAACGCCGGCAGCTTGACCTGGCCGTATCGAGGCGGGTCAGACGGCCGTTGTGCGATCAGGTTGGGCGCGGTGTGGGTAGACCTCGCGAGCGGCCGGCGCCAGCCAGATGGCGCCCGCGCAGCCCTGCCCTACGACCTCGGGCCAGGCGCCTCGGTGAGCCTGACGCTGACGCTGCGGACGCCGAGTCGAACGGGACAGTACCGGGTCGAGCTCGACATGGTGCAGGAGGGGGTGTGCTGGTTCGGCGAGAATCGTTCGCCCCCCGCCCATCTCGTGTGTGAGGTCGAATGTGAGGAAACCGTTCCGTCGACCGATCCGACCACCCGGACCGCCGCGGCGCCACCGGCCGCGCCGGCCGGCTCGGCAGTACGACGATGGCTTGCCTCGACCATGATGGGCGACGGGGTCCGCACCTGTCGCCGGCGCCTCGGTTGGTGGCGGACTCAGCGCGCGCGGCGCCGGGTTGGCGGCGCCATCATGGAGATGCACGCTGTGCCGGAAGAGGAGGTGCGTCCGGTCATCTCGCGCCACGGCGGACACTTGGCGGCGGTCGACCGCTGGACCGACGAGAAGGGCATCGAGAGCAGTCGCTACTGGGTCACCCGGAGCGAGTCCCCCGAGGAGCGGGGGAGGGTGAGGGCGTGAACGGCGCTGTCATGCTGTCATGGCAGGTAGGTCGCCGTTACCTCGATGAGCGGCATGTCGGTCCCGTCAGCCAACATGCCGAAGACCTCGATCGTGCGCCCCACCAGCGCCTGTAGCCCTGCGTACGGCGCCGGGTCACCCGCGGACGCCGTCAGACAGAGCAGTCCTTCATCCCCGGCGAGGAGCCCGACGGTGTACCCAGCACGCACGCCAGCGGCAGCGATCTGTGCGTGTGCCCCCCGATAGCCGTCCAGCGTCACGACAGTGCCCCGCCATGTCAGCTCGGACGAGGGCAGGATGAAGGGGGCCTCGCTCGCGTTCTGCCACAGCCGGCTCGCCAGGTCCGCGCCCGCCGGCGTCGCGGCGTCTGGCGGGATGCCGTAGCGAAGCAGTACCGAGGCTTCGCCATTGCTCCCGACGAGCTCGTCGATGATCTCGCCCATCCGGTCGCGCCGCGTCAGAATCGCCTGGATCTCACGCCCGTTCAGCCACTCGCCCAGCGCGCCCGTGAGGGTCGGCTCGTCGAGCCGTTGCATCCGCTCCCACAGATAGCGATCGATCCGGGTCATGTCCGCATGCGTCATGTCGTCGTCCGGCGTGAAAGACCGGGAATGATCGATCAGCATCACGTTCCAGGCGGGATCCTTCAGCCAGTTGCCTTCATTGGGGTCGCCGTTGTTGATGAGATTGTCGAACATCTTCGCGCGGATGAGCTGGATCGTCCAGTACCCGATCTGCCGGTTGGGCGGGCTCGGGGTGCCCCCCAACTCTTTGAAGCTCTGCGTCGGGCTGGCCCACATGACGGCGGCCCCCACTTCGCCCCGGATCCGGCGCTCCACCGTGACGGGCACCATGCCGAGTCCGAGCAGTTTGTCCAGTTCATAGGCGGCAATCTCGGCCTTGTAGCTCTCGTAGAAGCCGCGCCGGATACCGGGGGCCAGTGGCTTCCAGGCGAACTTGTCGACAGGTCCTCCGGGAGCCAGCGTCGCCGATTGCGGGTTTGTGACGCCGACCGGAATGTCTTCGAGCCCGAGGATGTCGGCGGTCTTCAAGTACGCCTCGATCTCGGCTTCCCGGCCCACCCACGTCTTCGCGCTGACCGCCTCGGGGTCCTGCGCAACGGTTCCGGCCGGCCAGCCCAGGACCACGACGCCGACGAACATCATCCGCCGCGCCATCTGTCGTGTTGCTGGCATCGCTACCTCCTCTGCCGACCCAGGCCACACAGGGTGACGCGGGCAGCCCTATTCAGGTGAGATCGGAACTTGGCTGATTATGCCACCGGCCGAGGCGATCGCGGCCAGAAATGGGTTCGGGAGGGGGAAAGACTGCGAGGGAGCGGCGAGTGCGAGGCGGGATGAAGACAAGGCGCGAAAGGTTTTCAGGCCCGAGGGCGCCGCAACTGTGCTGCTGGCCGGGTCGCGAAGCGTAGTACAGTGCCGTGAGTCGCTCGTGACGGTGACGTCGGCAGGAGGCACGCCATGCCGCAGCACAGTCGGCTCGATCGACGGACGTTCCTAAAAAGCGCCGGACTGACCGCGGTGGCCGGAGCGGTGGCCACCGCCACACCGGAGGCCGCCCGGCGCGTCGGGCGCCAGCCGCCATCAGGCGGCCGCTACGACTTCGATACCATCTACAGTCGGATAGGCACCGACTCGTCGAAGTGGGATGGGGGGGCACAGCTACACTCCCTATGCCACGCTCGACGACGAGGCGATCGTCCGAAACAGCATCACCTACAAGTCGGTCAGCAAGTCGTTCAACCTCTCGAGCCTGAAGTGCGCCTACCTGTTTTCGACCAACCCGGACTACCTCGACCGAATTCGGGGCGCGGGGCAGCACCAGGAGGGGATGCACACGCTCGGGATCATCGCGGCCCAGACCGCCTACAACGAGTGCGAAGACTGGCTCGACCAGCTGGTGGACTACATCGACGGGACGCAGGAGCTGGTGGAGTCCTTCGTGCGATCGCGGGTGCCGCACGTGCGCGTCGTCAAGCCTGAGGGGACCTATCTCGCCTGGCTGGATGTCGGTGACGCCATCGACCGGAGCGGGGTCAGAGATGGTGCTGACGCCTTGGATGAAGACACGCCGGAGGCGCGCTTCCAGCGTTATCTGTTGGAGCACGCTCACATCCACATCAATCCGGGGACCAGCTATGGCACCAGCGGATCGGGTTGCATGCGGATGAATATCGCGACGAGCCGGCAACTCGTCGAACGGGCTCTGGGGAATATGGCCGGCGCGCTGGCTGGTGTCTAGTAGGGATAGCCTTGAAGCCTCGGCATCCCGGGCTTCCAATCCGGGAGGGGAGCCCATGCATCACGATTTGGCATCTCGATCTTCGGCAGACTCTTGGCGTCCATTACCGCGTCATCCGGGATGACGTCGTTAATGAAGAGCAGATAGGCCGTCAGCGCGTAAACCTCGTCGGCGGTCAGCGTCCCCTCTCGATTGAGAGGCATGCCGCGATTGATGTAGTCCCAGACCAGCGTCGCGTACGGCGCGCGGATCGGTAGGATTCGCCCGAGGTCCCAGGGGTCGGTGCTTGGCTCCGCCTCGCGCTTTACCAGCCTGGGGGCCCGGCCATCCTTCCCTTCTCGCCCGTGGCATCCCGCACACCCTTTCTGCCGATAGACCAGCGCGCCTTCCTCGGGGGTTCCACGCCCCGGTGGGAGCTCCTCTCCGGTCGGACTGATGGAGATATCCCAGGCACGGATATTTTCTTCGGTCGGGGTGGTTCCGATGCCGTACGTGGGCCCCTGCGCCAGCGCGGTGCCCCCCACGAGCATCAGCATCGCGAGCACCCCAAAGAAACCGGCAGGTTGCAAGCACGCCACTCGACTCGGTTTCCTGGCGAGGCGTTCGGTTGGCCAGGCGCGACGAGGGAGCAGCCAGGCGGGCTGTGACCGAGGAAGCAACGCCGTCCAGGCGGGCGCCTCGCCAGGAAACCTAAGTAATCGCATTGTGAACGCTCCCATCGCTCGCGATCCGCCACGGCTGAATGGAATTGTCCTGGCCTGGCACACCGGGCGCGTTGAAGAACTCGGCGACCTGGGCTCGCGTTGGCTGGACCTGGCCGAGCTCATCCGTGCAGCGCGACAGCAGCTCGGTCTGTTGACCATCCCAATTCCACTGGTAGCGGAACCGGGTATGCGCCATGCGATGGGCCGTTCCCTGGATTTCGGCGTCCATCCAGCGCCGGCCGCCGTCGGTGGAGACCTCCACCTTGCCGACGGCGCCTCCCCCGGACCAGGCCAGGCCGCTGATCTCGTAGAATCCACGGCCGGGCAGCTGCTGCCCCGCGGACGGAAAGGTGATGACCGACTTCGGTCCGATCTGGTAACCCAGCGCCGCGCGCTCAGGTTCGCGATTGAGATGCCCGTAGTCGTTGTAGGTCATGTAGTACCGGTCGACCACTTTGACGCGCCTCAGATACTTCGAGTTGAAGATACCTTCGAAGCCGGGAACCAGCAGCCGCAGCGGAAACCCGTTCTGAGGACGAACCGCCTCGCCGTTCATGCCGTAGGCCACGAGGCAGTCGTCCATCGCCTTCTCCATCGGGATGCTCGACGCGCCCTTCACCTCCTCCACCCCTTCGGCGACGATCCACTTCCCCGCGTCCTTGACACCCGTTTCCTTGAGCAGCGTGGACAGGAGCACGCCGGTCCACTCGGCGCAACTGGTCATTCCGTGCGTCTCCTGCACCGTCGTGTGCCGGGGGCTCGAGCGGTTGCCGGCGCACTCGATGAAATGCGGGCGGGTGACCGAAGGGAGACGCCTCAAGTCCTCCATGGTGAACGTCAGGGGACGGTCCACCAGGCCGTGGATCATCAGCCGATGTTCCCGGGGATCGATCTCCGGGACGAAGGAGCCACGGGTCGTGCCCACGAAGTGGAGCGAGGACGGCGTGATCATCCCCACCGAATCCTGCAGCGGAGACGCGACGTGAAACACGAGCCCAAACTCATCGGGCGACGGCCTGTTGTCTGGCGGGTGCGCGATGCGGACCGAGGTCACGAAACGGGAGCGCTCGCCGTAGGCGACCATCTCGTCGCTGCCCTTGATGAACGTACTCGGTTCCGGCAGCTGGCCAAGCGCCGGCTCGACGGCTCCCACGGTTAATCCACTGGCCAACGCGGCGCCGCCTTTTAGGAATCGCCTTCGATCAGGTCGTGTCGAACCCATGGGTCTCTCCTTCACAGATGACATGCCCGGAGATCGCTGTCTCGATGGTCGAAAGTATACGGCAATCTCGGCGATCGATTCGGCTCCGTATCCTCAGGGCTCTCTGGCTCGACGTCGGGCGGCGGTCAAGGGGTCGGCCCCGTGAGTCGCTGTCTCGCCCCTCTGTGTTCCCCGACGAGCGAATTTCACAGGGCCAGCATGACGTCGAGTTGTTACAGCACCCCACGGCCGGCCTGCCGTGTTCGGGTGTATCGCTGTTGCGGTGTGGCAAACCGATCTCGCGGCGGTGCCGCACTACTACGGATGGGCGGGAACTGGGCCTTTCCTGCGCGTGGCGACCACGACGAGGTCGGCCGAGTCCTCCAGAACAAATGCCCCCCCGCCCATGTCGCCGTGGAAGACCGCATCGAAGCCAGTCGCGGCGAGCGCCGGAGCCAGCTGGGCGCGTGTCCAGGCGCGCAACTCGACCCGCCGCGACATCGTGACCCTGAGTGGCTCCTCCGCGTCCGGGTCCAGTTCGAGCGTAGCGGGGAAGAACAGCAGCCGGCCATCCTCTGCTGGCGACATCAACCGCAGGAACACAATCTCTTTGCCGTCGTCTCCCGGACGCAGATTTACCGGCAAGTACCGCTTGCCCGTCGCGAGGATACCTTCGTAGTTCAGCAGTTGGATCAGCAGTAGTCCGCCAGGCAGCAGGACATCGTGCAGCGACGCGAGGACACGCGTCAGGTCTGGCTCCTCCGCCAGGTGCGGCAGCATGTTGCCGAGGCAGATCGCCAGGCCGAACGGCGGCTCGTTGCCAAGTGCCGCGCGCGCCGCCATCGCATCGCCGAGCACGAATCGGCCCTTGCCCGCCTCCTCGTGGTCCCTTGCCGCCTCGATCATCGACGCGGACCGATCCAGTCCGACGGCACGCACGTCCGTTCCCGCGAAGAAGGCGACGTGCTCGCCCGTGCCGCAGCCGACGTCGATCACCGACCGCTCCGGCGCACGGTCCAGGAGGGACAGGAGGAACGGGGCCTCCCGTGTGATCCGCGTTTCCCACGCGATGAGCCGTCGATAGTTCACCCGCGAGTACTGGTCGTCCGGACGATGGGGGGCGTTGCTCATGGTCGTCGGGCGCTGAAGTGGGAAGTACAGGTCTACGCGGCGATGCTGGCACGAGCGGGACGATAGCCACGACCAAAGACGATTCACGACATTAGACCATCCTTGTTGCCATCACCCCCGCGGATGCTAGCCAGCGACAACCGGCGACATGATGGTGGCTGCCAATGCCGTCGCGAGGCCCTTTGGTGCCGGGGGTAGGTTGGGCAACGACCGCGCTGATATACTTCCGTCCGAATGGCCTCGCTGTACATCCTTGGAACGGGCCTCCTGGCGGAGGAATTCCACACGCTGGCAACCACGTCTGGGTTCACCGTGGTCGCGTTCGTGGAGAACCTGGACGTCGCGAAGCCGGGTGGCTCCGTGTGCGGATGTCCGATCATCTGGTTCGAGGCCTTACCCGCCGGCGCCCCATGCGTCTGCGCGTTGTCGACCACCAAGCGGACGCGCTTTGTCGATCAGGTCGAGGGCCGGGCCGCCTTCGCCACGCTCGTGCATCCAAGCAGCACCGTGCTGCCGAAGACGGAGTTGGGGCCGGGGACCGTGGCTTCGACCGGCGTGCTCGTCGGGAGCAACACTCGGGTTGGTCGGCATGTGTTCCTCAATCGCGGTGTGCGGATCGGGCATCACGCGCGGATTGGGGACTTTGTCACGCTCCAGCCGGGAGCCAATGTCGCTGGCGCAGGTGAGATTGGCGATCAGACCTACATCGGCATAGGGGCGATCATCTTGGAGCGACTCAGCATCGGCAGCGGGGTGACCGTCGCCGCCGGGTCCGTCGTCACGCATGACGTGCCCGACCATGTCCTCGTGGCCGGGGCGCCGGCTACGATCCGGAAGCGATCGATCGACCCACGCTAGCCAGCGCGGGCTAGCAGCCCGTGGTGCAAGTCGCGCGTGGCA
>CALBET010000492.1 GCA_937888665.1 uncultured Acidobacteriota bacterium | reverse complement strand
CGGTTGGTGGCCTGAACGCGGAGGCGGTGCGGCAGCTCGTGGCGTTCTCCGGTGGTCGCGGCAAGGTGGTCTGGCTGCCGACCTTCGACGCCGAGTTCTGGATGACGAGAGCGGGAGACCCCGGTGAGTTCGTGCCGGTCATGCGCGACGGTCGGCCGGATCCCGCGCTGGGGGAGATCTTCGACCTGATCGCCGAGCACGACCTTGTCTTGGCCATGGGACACTCCTCGCCGGAGGAGGTCGTCGCTCTGATACCGGAGGCGCGTCGGCGCGGCGTGCGGAAGATACTGGTCACCCACGGGCTGGGACAGCAGCCGACCTCTGAGCAGGTTGCCGCCATGGTGGAGCAGGACGCGATCATCGAGCTGGTCTGGCTGGCCGTCTTGAATGGCGAGTTCACGTTGGCGGACTACGCCGCGGCGATTCGCGAATTTGGCGCGCGCCACTTCCTGTTGTCGTCAGACCTGGGGCAGGAGATGAACCCGCTCCACACCGACGGACTTGCGGCGTTCATGAACGGCCTCCGCGATGAAGGGATCAGTGACACCGACATCGACCTCATGATCCGCCGGAACCCAGCCCGGCTGCTCGGTCTTGACCCGTGACGTCAGTCCCGTCCGAAGAGCTGCTCGCCTGTATCGCGGCGAAGCCCCGTCTAATGAATCCATGCACCGGGGTCGCTCTCCAGTAGCCGTTCCCGTGCCAACCGGTCTTCTTCGGCTCTCTCCTCTTCATCCCAGATCCGCCGCTGTTGTGCTCGACGCCTGCGAGTGGTGCCGATCGCCAGCAGCGCGAGTAACGTGATCACGGTCCAGAGGAACGCTGGTCCCGTTAGGAACGGGAGCCAGCGTCCCCATAGTTGCTGACGGCTCCAGAAGCGGTCGAGGGCCCCCGCGAGCGGTTCGCCGGTCGCGGCCGAGAACGCGTCATCGAACCCTCGACCCTCGCCAATCAGTGAGAGCACCCGTGCGGCGCTATCTTGGCCGTGGACGCGCAGCAGGTCCCGCACCAGCGCGTTGGCGACCGCATAGGCCCGCTGGTTGGCCGCGCGGCCGTCACCGAATAGCCGTTCGAGCTCGGCCAGCGAGAGCGTCCCATGCCTGACGAGCGTCCAGGCGAGCCGCGAGCGGTCGGAAAGCGCGACGGGGCGTTCCGCCGCCAGCGCGAGGCCCTCGTTGAACCAGCGCGGGACCGGGCGTCCGCGTGCGGCCCGGGCGAACAGGATGTGCGCCACCTCGTGATGGAGGAGGGCTTCGAGCGAGTTCGAGGGATATCCGGTAGCCCGTCCGGGGAACAGCACCACCAGGTTGCGACCGGCGTCAGCGAAGCCGGAGATCCAGGTCGGGGTGCCGCGGGCCAGGTCCGAGTCCTCTGAGCTCAGGAAGACGTCAATCGGCGGGCCTGGATCTCGTAGCCCAGCCAGGGTCATCGCGGTGGCGAAACGGGTGGTGGGGTATTGCTCGACTCGTTGCGCTACCGCGCTCAGGGAGGCCGCGGCGTTGATCCGGAGCGTTGGGAGAGCCGCGGGCTGGCTGCGAGCCTGCGCTGCTGCGCCGACGAGTATCGCCAGCCCGAGCGTTGAGACAAGAAGGGCCCGCATGCTGGGCGCGCCGTCACGCACGACTACAGAACGAGCGCCGGAACTTCCACGTGCTGTTGCATTTCCTTGAATTCGTTCTCCGTCAGCCGAGCCGCCTTGTACAGAATGTTGCGGCTGATATCGAGCTTGCCGATGTCGTGCAACAGCGCGGCCGACCGGACGTCTTCGACCCGCTGGGAATCCAGTCGCAGCTCGAGCGCGATCTTCTGCGCGTAGACGGACACGCGATAGGAGTGGTTCTCTGTGTATTTGTCCTTCGACACGAAGTGACGAAGGATCATCAGAATGCCGTTGTACGTCTCACGCAACTCGTTGACTTGGGTGTCCTTGTGCTCGTAGAGCGTGCCCATCAGATAGGCCGTCACGATGAGGGTTCCCCCCCAGACGGTGATATCTGTCCAGCGCCCGCCGGGAATCAGCGTGGCCGAGTCAGCGAGGAGCGCGGGATTGACCCGGGTGAGGAGCACCACGAGCAGCACACTCGCAAGCGCCGTGAGGGTCGCATGCCGGCGGCCATACAGGTAGGCGGACACCACGGTGGGCAGCGCGTAGAACGCCAGCACCATGCGTTGGCCACTCACGACGAAGTTCAACAAGCCCGCGATGACGAAGAGAGACAGAAGAAGCCACAACTCCTTGTTGACCTGTTCGAGCTGACGGGCCAGCGAATTGCCTGCCATGGAAGATGCGTGTGTCAGGTTCAAACGTTCGGCGCCGAAGGTTCTCTAGCAGTATGCGCCCAAAGTCCAGCGAGGCACAGTCGGTCTCGGCGGGCCGGG
>CALBET010000491.1 GCA_937888665.1 uncultured Acidobacteriota bacterium | reverse complement strand
TCAATTTCATGCTGGACCTCCACACCACCGAGCACGGCTACGTCGAGGTCGAACCGCCGTTCCTCGCCAATTCTGAGTCGCTGCTCGGTACCGGACAGCTTCCGAAATTCGAAGAAGACCTGTTCAAGATCAGCGGCGACTGGGACCTGTATTTGATCCCGACCGCCGAGGTTCCGCTGGCAAATCTGCACCGAGGTGAGATTCTCGACGGGAGCCAACTCCCCATACGATACGCCGCCTACACCCCCTGTTTTCGGAGCGAGGCCGGGTCCTATGGCGCCGACGTCCGTGGCCTCATCCGCCAGCATCAGTTCGACAAGGTGGAAATGGTCGCCTACGCGCACCCCGACCAGTCGTACGACCTTCTCGAGCAGTTGACGGGCCACGCTGAGACTGTCTTGCGACGTCTGGGTCTCGCGTACCGTACGCTCGTCCTCTGCACCCGCGATATGGGGTTCGCCGCCGCAAAGACCTACGACATTGAAGTGTGGTTGCCCGGCCAGCAGAAATACCGGGAGATTTCGTCGTGCAGCAACACTGAGGCGTTTCAGGCCAGACGGGCGAACATCAAGTTCCGGCCCGACGGCAAAGGAAAGGCGGAGCACGTCCACACGCTGAACGGATCCGGCCTTGCGGTAGGACGCACGCTGCTCGCGATTCTCGAGAACTACCAGCAGGCAGACGGCTCGGTTCGGATCCCCGACGCCCTCCGCCCCTACATGCACGGCCTGGAGGTCATCCAACAGCAGCCGACACAATAGGGCGCCGGGCTCTGACCAGCCCGCCCCACGTAGCGAGGCCCTTCAGGGCCGCTGATAATGAAAACGTCGCTAGAGGAGGGATGGCCGAGTGGTTGAAGGCGGCGGTCTTGAAAACCGTTAGACGTGAAAGCGTCTCCAGGGTTCGAATCCCTGTCCCTCCGCCATTTCAGCCCGTTATCGCCGGCTCAACTTGACAGGGTCCGCCTGGGGGACTCTAATACCGTCTGTCAGCCCGGCGCGTAGACTTGGTTTCTCAGTCGTTCAGTCGCCCAGCGCGCTCACCTCCGGCGCGCCACCCCAGCCTGGAGACCCCATATGGCTTCGCGCCCAGGCTTTCACAGCGTCTTTCTCGGCATCCTGTTCGTCTCCGCCGTCATGGTTGACGGACTCGTCCTAGGCTTTGTTGAGCCGGCGGGGACCCGTCTTCTGTATGGTCTCCTGCTGTTGCTGCCCATCATGTGGCCGGTCGTCTGGTTGACGGGGCACCTCGGGCTCATGGCCAAGGTGAGGGAGACCGTGACGGACCCCTCCCGACGACGGCAGTTCTTCAAGCTGCGCGCCATCACGGTGCAGCTTCTTGAAGACGTGAAGCGCCTTAACTGGTTGGCCTTCGATGCCAAACGGGCAGTCCGCCGAGAAGAAGATATCACCGAAGAGCTCGCCGCGATCAAGCGACGAATGCACGAATTCGTGGACCAGATGCCGGCCGCCGCCGGATTCAGTGAGCCTCCGCCAGAGCAGCGGTCTGGCCACTAATTCCAGCCGAAAAACCGCCCGGAGCGCTGTCTCTATCGAGGGAACAACAGCGTGACGTTCTCGACGAATCGACTGAACGGAAACATGTCAAACGCGCTGTACGCGGTGGCCTCGTAGCCGAGCGTCTGGAACCTCTGAAGATCCCGAACCTGCGCCTCGGCAGCGCAACAGACGAGGCAGATACAACGCGGTGTCAGTTTCGCGATGCCTGCCACGACTCCCACGCTACATCCGGAGCGAGGGGGATTCACGATGACGGCATCCGAGCGAGGGTGAGATCCTCGAGCGAGATAGACCTCCACTGAGGCGCGCTCGTAGATCGACGAGCGGTCCGCGGCTTCCGCGTTTTGCCGAGCGATAGTGATTGCATTCGGATCAGAGTCGACGCCCACCGTTCTCGTGCTGTCGTCACCTGCAAGTAAGGAATGCACGCCGACCCCGCAATACAGATCGAGCACCGTCGTCGGTGACTCTCGAGACACGGCCGATGCGATGTGCTGAAGCAGGGGCTCGGTCAACCAGTAGTTGGTCTGAAAGAACGCCAACGGGTGGGAACGGACTTCTCTGCCAAGAAGTCGGTGGCGGACGAGCGGTTCTCCGACGGTCAGACCCTGCGAGGGCACCCAGACCCCGGCCACGTCGGGCGCCTGGTGGAGAAGTTCCTCGGCCCAGCGACGAAACGAGACAGATTCGCTCCGGTCAACCGCCAAGACCACATGCGCTCGTTGCGTTCCGTAACCGAGACGAAGATCA
The DNA here is from genome assembly GCA_937888665.1 of uncultured Acidobacteriota bacterium. Taxonomy (GTDB): domain Bacteria; phylum Acidobacteriota; class Vicinamibacteria; order Vicinamibacterales; family UBA8438; genus UBA8438. The sequence continues at coordinate 570 of CALBET010000491.1, read as the reverse complement.
AAGCCTCGCACCGGGTAGCGCGGGTGGCTTCGGCGGATCTGGTTGATGATGGTCTCCGCTAGCCGCTGGCCGAAGGCAGGCAGAATCCAGAGAGTCGACTCCCACGAGCTGCGGCCATCGACAGGATCGACACCGGTGACCGCCACGTCGCCGCCACTTTCGGTCACGGAGAAACGAGCGTGTCCGCGAAAACCGTCGCGTTGGGGGCACGGTCGTAGGTCGATCGGTAGTGCTGGATAGACCGGTGCGAGGAGGTCCTCAAGACGGGTCTTCGTATCCGCCAGGTGTTTCTCGTAGAGGTCGCGTCTGGTGGTCACCTGCGCTGCCGACCCGTGGTCTTCGTGGCCTGGCCGTCACATGCTTTGTGTGCCTGCTCCTCTTCGATCCACTGCTTGCCGTGGTCGCACTCTCGACCGGCCATGCCCGATTGTATCCGCGCCGTTCGCAACCCGGTCGGGCACCGTTTCCGCTCGACGACCGTTCGCCCGTGGGGTGGCGCTGACGCCCCGTCGGTATATCCTGCTCTCTGCGGCCCGTGGTCAACGTTCCGCTGCATTCGACCGGTGCCGA
>CALBET010000490.1 GCA_937888665.1 uncultured Acidobacteriota bacterium | reverse complement strand
GGCCAGGACGCGGGCGAGCGGCATCCGGCCGTGCTCCGCCACCAGTCGAGCCCATCCATCCACGGCGCCAGGCACCGTGACGGAAAGCACCCCGCGGTCCGGGATCGACTCGTGACCGTCAGCCCGTAGCCGCGACAGGCTCGCCGCCGCCGGCGACCGGCCGCTGGCGTTCAGTCCCCGCGTGCGCCCAGTTCTCGCGTCGTGAACAATCGCGAACAGATCTCCGCCGATGCCGGTCATCGTCGGTTCGACGACGGCGAGCACGGCGGCGGCCGTGACCGCCGCGTCGACAGCGTTCCCGCCCTCGCGCAACACGTCCAGCCCGGCGATGGATGCTCGCGGCTGGCTGGTGGCGATCAGGCCGCGTCGGCCGAGCGCGACGGATCTGGAGCCGCGTGAGGCCAGGCGGGGCGCGCCCGGACGGGGTGGGGTCATTGGGCGTCCCGACTGGCGGCGAGAAACCGGTCGAGCTGGCGCCCATGCTCGTCGAGAATCGGGTGGGTCCACGCCGCTGACAACATCTCGTGCACCTGCTGCTGATACCAGACCATCTCATCGAGCCGGGCGCTGAAGATGTCGGCGAACCTGACGCCCTCCGTGTCGAGGCCGGTGACCATGCTCGAGAGGTTGTGAATCTTGTCCGCGGAGGCGACCGCTCGTGCCTCGTCTCCGGGGCTGTGGCGGAGTCGTTCGATGTAGCTTTCCTTCCGGCGCCGCCAGGGAACGGTCCGTGGCGGCTCGGTGACGTCGGTCACTATCGCCAGCACGCGGGCGCCGAAGCGCTCACGGATGACATCGCGTTCGAGTGTCGTGTCTTCTAGGGTGTCGTGAAGAATCGCGGCCACCACCGCGCGCTCGCCGAATCCGAAGTCCCCGACAATCATCGCGACGGCCAGCGCGTGGGTGGCTTCGAACGCGTGTCCGGCCTTCCGGCGGCGCAGCTGGTGCGCCTCGAGCATGGTGGTGACGGCGAGCTCGACCTGTGGCGAGAACATCCTCGGGCTACTGGCCTGAGTCCAAGGGGGCGACATACGAACGGCGGGCCCGGGCGGTGGTGCCCTCCTGCGTGACCTGGACGTCCAGCTCATGCACCTTGCCGTCGCGGACGGAGGGGGCGAACCCGACCACATACTGGCTGTGGAGTTCTTGCGCGACCCGTGTGAACGTTGGGCCCAGTTCGTCGCTGTCTTTCAACTCGAAATAGCCACCGCCGGTTTCCTCCGCGAAGGTCTTCAGTCGCTTGTCCGGTTGACTCCGTACCTGGCGGACCCCGTTGAAGTAGTTCATTTCGAGTCCGATCGTGTAGATCATCACCTCGGCCGCGCGTGCCTTGTCGAGCACATCGCGCCAGCCGATCGCATGCTGGGTGTCCGCGCCGTCGGTGAAGACCAGCACGACCTTGCGCCCTTCCACGCCCTGCAGTTCGTCAATGCTCGCCCCGATGGCGTCGTAGAGCCGGGTCGGGTTGCCGAACTGCAGGTGATCGAGCTGCGCGATCAGCGCGTCGCGGTCGCCGATGAACCGGGCGGGGAGCATCTGAATTTTGTCGTTGAAGGCGCCCACCTTGCCGCGATCGTCGGGAAGCATCCGGATGAGGAACTGCTCCGCGCCCGCCATGAGCAGGTCGAGGCTGGCGGTCATGCTGGCGCTCGTGTCCAGCATCACCACGACGGTAATCGGTCGGACCTCATTCTCGAACAGGACGATCTCCTGGGCTTTTTCATCGTCCAGGATGATGAAGTCCTCCTGAACCAGGTTCGGCACCAATCGGCCATTCTCGTCGGTGGCGGTGACGTACAGGTCGACAATCTCCGTGCCGGACCGAAAAATTGGGGTCTGCGGTTGCTGCGCCGCCGCGACGACCGCGAGCAGAGAGATTGCGAGCAGGATAGTGAGCGGGGTTCGGGTTGCCATTGAATCGAGCTTAGCAACCTTCGGCGTGGCGGGCAACGAAAGACCGCCCCGACCGTGCCGGCGTCCGATGCGGCACACACCAGGTCTTGACATGACAAATACACGCATATAGATTTATGTATGTGAAAGCGGAGAGCACGCTGTTCCGCTTGCTGGGAGACGAGGCCAGACTGCGGCTGCTCCGGCTGCTCTCGCAGGAGCGACTGAACGTCAGCGAGTTGACCGCCGTGCTCGGCATCGCTCAGTCCGGCGTGTCGCGCCATTTGGGCTTGCTGCGCGACGCTGGACTGGTCTCCGAAGAGCGCGAGGGCGGCTTCACGTTCCTGCGTGCCACGGTGGATGACGATGGCGCCCGTCTGGGCCCGGTGTGGTCCCTGTTGCAGACTCGCTTCGATGGCGCCGGCGCGGACGCGATTGTGCGAGAGGACCAGGCGCGCCTGCGCGAGGTGCTGCGACAACGTCGCGACAATACCGAGACCCACGGAGGGGCGACCGGCAGCCTCCGCCGCCAGTTCGTTCCTGGTCGGAGCTGGGCGGCGTGGTCCCGCGGGCTCGCGTTGCTCCTGCCCCGGCACACCGTGGTCGACCTCGGGTGCGGCGAAGGTTTCTTGACGCTTGAGGTCGCTCGATGGGCCGAACGCGTGATCGGGGTCGACCGTTCGGCGCGCGTGCTGGACCGCGCCCGTGCCCTGGCGGCGCGTCGGCGCATCGCCAACGTCGAATGGCGGCTTGGCGAGATCGAGCAGCCCCCGGTCGACGACAATGCTGCCGATATTGTGCTGCTCTCCCAGGCGCTGCATCATGCCGAGAACCCGCGGCACGCGCTGCGGGAGGCGACACGGGTGGTGAAGCAGCAGGGGCGGGTGCTCGTGTTCGACCTGGTTGCCCACAGCGAAGAGTGGACGCGGGGGCGCCTGGGCGACCGGTGGCTGGGGTTCGAGGCCGCCGCGTTGACCGAGATGATGACCCACGCCGGACTTGTGGATGTGCAGGTGGGACCCGCCGATGACGCGGGGGAGAGCCCCTTCGGCGTGCTGATGGCGATTGGCACCAAACGGGCCGCGAGAGCACGAGGAAAGTGAGCACGATGACGGACGGAACGACACACGCGACGCGGCCCGACGGGTCTACCACGAGGGACCGGATCGAGGCGCTGCTGCGGTCGCGCATCCTCGTCATGGACGGGGCGATGGGGACGATGATCCAGCGTCACACGCTGGACGAGGCCGCCTTTCGCGGCGAGCGCTTCGCCGGGCACGCGAAGGACCTCAGGGGCAACAACGATCTGCTCGTGCTGACGCAGCCTGAGGTCATCAGCGGAATCCACCACGCGTATCTGGAGGCGGGCAGCGACATTATCGAGACCAACACGTTCAGCAGCACCGCCATCGCGCAAGCGGACTACGGGCTCGAGTCGTTGGCCTACGAGCTGAACGTAGAAGCCGCCCGGTTGGCGACGACGGCGGCGGCAGCCTGGTCCGAACGGACGCCGGATCGCCCGCGGTTCGTGGCGGGGTCGATCGGGCCGACCAATCGCACCCTTTCCATTTCGCCCGATGTCAACGACCCCACGTTTCGGGCGTGCACCTTCGATGCCTTGCGGATGGCGTACGCAGAACAGATACGCGGCCTTGTGGATGGCGGCTGCCATCTGCTGCTCGTGGAGACAATCTTCGACACGCTGAACGCGAAGGCGGCGCTCGTGGCAATTCAGGAGCTGTTCGACGAGCGGGGCATCGAACTGCCGCTGATGATCTCGGTGACGATCACCGACCGTAGCGGACGCACCCTGTCCGGTCAGACGATCGATGCGTTCTACGTCGCGACCGCGCACGCGAAGCCGCTCTCCGTTGGTATCAACTGCGCGCTCGGCGCGCGCGACATGCGGCCGTATCTGGCGGAGCTCTCCGACATCGCCGACTGCTACGTCAGCTCGTACCCGAACGCCGGGTTGCCGAACGCGTTCGGCGAGTACGACGAGCAACCGGACCAGACCGGGGCGCTGCTTCGGGACTTCGCGGACAGCGGATTCGTCAACATCCTGGGAGGCTGCTGCGGCACGACGCCAGACCACATCAGCGCGATCGCGCGTGCGGTTGAGGGCGTGGAGCCACGCCGCCTCCCGTCACGCGCCTCGGGAGCGTCACGCTTCAGCGGTCTTGAGGTGTTGACCGTCAGACACGACAGCAACTTTCTGATGGTGGGCGAGCGGACCAATGTGACCGGGTCCGCGCGGTTCGCTCGCCTGATCAAGTCGGACGACTTCACGACCGCGACGGAGGTGGCGGTTGACCAGGTGCGAGGCGGCGCGAATCTCATCGACGTCAACATGGACGAGGCGTTGCTCGACTCGGAACAGTCGATGACGCACTTTCTCAATCTGATTGCCACGGAGCCGGAGGTGGCTCGCGTGCCGGTGATGATCGACAGCTCGAAGTGGTCGGTGATCGAGGCGGGGTTGAAGTGCGTCCAGGGCAAGCCGGTCGTCAACTCGATCAGCCTCAAGGAGGGCGAGGCCGATTTTCTCGACAAGGCCCGGACCCTCAGACGCTATGGCGCGGCCGCGGTGGTGATGGCGTTCGACGAGACCGGACAGGCCGACACGATCGAGCGCAAAGTGAGCATTTGCCGGCGAGCCTACACGTTGCTGACCGAGCGCGCTGGTTTCGACCCGCATGACATCATCTTTGACCCCAACATTCTGGCCATCGCTACCGGGCTCGAAGAGCACAACGACTACGCCATCAACTTTATCGAGGCGATCCCGGCCATCAAGCAGGCCTGTCCCGGCGTGCTCATCAGCGGCGGCGTCAGCAATCTGTCGTTCTCGTTCCGGGGCAACAACGTCGTGCGTGAAGCGATTCACTCGGCGTTTCTCTACCACGCCATCAAGGCCGGTATGGATATGGGCATCGTCAACGCCGGCCAGTTGGTGGTGTATGAGGACATCGCGCCAGACCTGCTGACACGCGTCGAGGACATCATTTTCAATCGCCGTCCGGACGCCACCGAGCGGATGGTGGAGTTTGCCGAGACGGTCAAGGGGGACGCCGGCACCACCCGGGCGGTAGACCTGGCCTGGCGCGAGGGCACGGTCGGCGAGCGGCTCTCGCATGCCCTCGTGCGCGGCATTGTCGACCATATCGAGGCGGACACCGAGGAAGCGCGACAGGGCCTGGGGCGGCCGCTCGACGTGATCGAGGGCCCGTTGATGGACGGCATGAAGATCGTCGGGGACCTGTTCGGCGCCGGCAAGATGTTTCTGCCCCAGGTGGTCAAGAGTGCCCGCGTCATGAAGAAGGCGGTGGCGTACCTCGAACCGTTCATGGAAGCGGAACGACAAGCCGGTGGCGGGACGGCGCGGTCGCAAGGCAAGGTCGTGATGGCCACCGTCAAGGGCGACGTGCACGACATCGGCAAGAACATCGTGGGGGTTGTGCTGCAGTGCAACGGCTATGAGGTCGTGGATCTGGGTGTCATGGTGCACTGCGACACGATCCTCCGGACCGCGGCCGACGAGCACGCGGACATCATCGGCCTGAGCGGGCTGATCACGCCGTCGCTCGACGAGATGGTGTTCGTCGCCAGAGAGATGCAGCGGCGCAAGCTCGATCGTCCGCTGCTGATCGGTGGCGCCACGACGAGCCGCCAGCACACGGCGGTGAAGATCGCGCCCGCGTATGACCAGAGCACGGTACACGTGGTCGACGCCTCCCGTGTGGTCGATGTGGTGGCGAGCCTGCTGAATCCGGAGCGGCGGGTTGCGCTGGACCGCGCCAATCGCGAAGACCAGGCGGCGTTGCGAGAGCAGTACGCGACCCGCCAGGCGAAGCCGCTGCGTCCCTACGACGCCGCGCTCGCCAACCGGTTTCAGCCGGACTGGACCGCCAGCGACCTCCCGGTGCCGGCGTTTCTTGGCCGGCGTGTACTCGACGACATTGCGATCGAGGCGGTCATTCCGTTCATTGACTGGACGTTCTTCTTCTCCGCGTGGGAGATCAAGGGGCGGTATCCCGGCGTGCTCGACCATCCGGCGTACGGCGAGCAGGCCCGACAGCTCTACGACGACGGGACCGCGCTGCTTCGGCGGATCGTCGACGAGCGAGCCCTGACTCTTCGGGCGGTGTACGGGTTCTGGCCGGTCGTGAGCGACGGCGACGACATCGTGCTCTCCGAGCCGGGGGTGCCCGCGCCCGCGCCGGAGCTGCTGCGCTTCGTCATGCTGCGTCAGCAGGGCGAGCAGCCGGATGGCCGACCGAATCGGTCCCTCGCCGATTACGTCGCGCCAGGCGACGGCGGGCGCCAGGACCACCTGGGCGCGTTCGCCGTGACCGCCGGCATCGGCGCCGACGATCTGGCGGCGGAGTACCAGCGCGACCATGACGATTACCAGGCGATCATGGTCAAGGCGCTGGCGGATCGATTGGCGGAAGCGGCGGCGGAGTATCTGCACGCGGAGGCGCGTCGACAGTGGGGCTACGGCCGGGACGAGGCCCTGTCACAGGGGGACCTGCTGCACGAAAAATATCGCGGTATCCGCCCCGCGTTCGGGTATCCGGCCTGCCCGGATCACAGCGAGAAGTTCAAGTTGTTCGAGCTGCTCGGGGCTCGCTCGATCGGCATGGAGCTGACCGAGAGCGCCGCCATGACCCCGGCGGCCAGCGTCAGCGGGCTCTATTTCGCGCATCCGGACGCCAGCTACTTTTCGGTGGGTCGGATCGGCGCGGACCAGGTCGAACGATACGCGGTGCGAAAGGGGTGCCCGGTGGGCGACGTGGAGCGGTGGCTCGGCCCGTCGCTGGCCTACGACGCCGCCCCGGCGCTGGCCTGACCGCCGCGGGGCTCCTGAGGATACGACCGACGCACCATCGTAGCAAAGCCCCTTTTGGGGGCGCTGTTCGACGAACGGGTCTGAAAGGTCCGGCAGGGAGAGATCGCCGTCGACCGTCACCACGATCCGTTTCCCCAACCGGCTGACGGCGCACACCGTCCTGGTCTCGACCGCGCTCAGCGGCGGTGTGACCGTGCGCAACACGAACGGACTGCCCAGTCGGATCCGGTCGAGTGGTTGTCCGACGATCCGTGCCTGCAGGCGTTCCACATACACCGTGACGTCAGGCAGTTCCGGCATGTGTTTGGCAGTGTATGATCACGGGCCGGTCAGCCGCGTCGGCCCGCCCATGTCCATGGAGTATCACATCAGACAGTACGGTCTGCAGCAGGGGGCGCTGGAGATCCAGTACATCGAAGAGTTCTTCGGCGAGTTTCCGAGACGGAAGACCTCAGCGGAGGTTGTGGCTCGTTTGCAGAACCGCGACCATCAGATCGTCATGGCGGAAGCGGCGCTTCCGGATGACTCCGGCACGGTGGTGCCGGTCGCGTTCAAGGTGTCCCATGAGCTGCGCGAGAGCGAGAGCGACCCGAGGCTGGCGGACCTGGTTCGGCGACTCGCCGGCTGTGTGACGTTCGGAGGTCGTCGGGTGCTCTACAGCTGGATCGGGGGCACACGTCGGGACTGGCGTGGCCAGGGGTTTTTCCGCGCACTGACCGAGCAGCAGGAGGCCTGGGCGCTTGACAACGGTTTCGATGAAGTCGTGGTCAAGACGAAGAACAAGTTCTACGCGATGCGCGGAACGCTCGACCATCTGGAGTTTGACGTGATCCAGTTCGAGCCTCGGCCGGACGACAGCCGCGAGTCGAAGGTGTATCTCAGTAAGCGGCTCGGCCGGGCGGTCGTGGATCAGCACCGGAGCACGCGCGACGTGGTGAACGTCGCCTAGTACTACTTTGTCAGATCGTTAAGACGTTCGAGAAAGACGTGTTTCGCTCAT
>CALBET010000489.1 GCA_937888665.1 uncultured Acidobacteriota bacterium | reverse complement strand
ACGAGCTGGGACACAACTACTATCAGCGGGCGTATCAAGACCAGTCGCCCTTGTACCGCACCAGCGCCAACGACGGGTTTCACGAAGGCATCGGCGACACGATTGCCCTCTCGATCACCCCCGAGTATCTGGTGGAGGTGGGGCTGCTCTCCCGGGTGCCTCCGGCGGACCGCGATCTGGGACTGCTGCTTCGGCTGGCCCTCGACAAGGTCGCGTTCTTGCCGTTCGGACTCATGGTTGACCAGTGGCGCTGGCAGGTATTCTCCGGAGCGATCACCCCGGAGGCGTACAACGAAGGCTGGTGGAAGCTGCGGACCGAGTATCAGGGCGTGCGCGCGCCGGTGCCGCGGAGTGAAGCCGACTTCGACCCGGGCGCGAAGTATCACGTGCCGGCCAACACCTCGTACACGCGGTATTTTCTGGCGCACATTCTGCAGTTTCAGTTTCACCGCGCGCTGTGCGATGCCGCGGGGTTCGACGGCCCCCTCCATCGGTGCTCGATCTTCGGGAGCGAGGAGGCAGGGGTACGGCTGAACACGATGCTTGAGATGGGCGCCAGTCAGCCGTGGCCGGACGCGCTCGAGGTGATCACCGGTCAACGCGAGATGGATGCCACCGCGATTCTCGATTACTTCGCACCGCTGCAGACCTGGCTGGATGAGCAGAACGCCACCCGCTCCTGCGGCTGGTAACCCGGTTTCCTGGCGAGGCGTGCGCCTGGCGGCGCCAGCCGCCGCCCGGCCCGTTCGAACACCGGGCTATGGCAGGTCTCGCCGAAGCCTTGGCGAAGGCGGATTGCTTCCTCGGGTCACAACCTGCCTGCATGCTCCCTCCTTGTGCCTTGCCAGGAACCGTCGTGGCGCACGGCTTCAGCCGTGCGATCGGCCTGAAGGCCTGCGCCACACGTTCCGGTCACAGCCGGGCTCGATGACGATTAGGTCGCCAACGTCCGCTTCCCGGACCGGCTCCCCATCCTTCTGATAGCGGCAGGTGCCGTCGATGACCTGAAGCAGCTGTGGGCCGCTATGGCTGTGCCAGTGCGTCCGGGCCGCTGGCTCGAATCACACGATAGACGTTCGTGGGCGGGTGCACGGCCGCATCGTTCATGCGTGTGAGCCGCGCCCGACCCACGAACGTCTTCGGATCGGCGGGCTCGCGCTCGAGGGTGCTCAACCTGAAGACCTTCATGCTTTGGCGGGGGTACGTCCGTAGCGCGCAATGACATACACGGCGAGACCCACGATGGCCGCGACTAGCACGGTGCCGACATTGGCAAAGCCGGTCCGGCCGTAGGACAAGATGAGGTAGCCGATAGAGCCCGGCAAGAGTGCGTAGTACACGAAGGGGATGAGTGTCAGTCTGATGACGGCGCCTTCGCGGCCGAGTAGTCCGACCACCGCCGATGCCGCCACGACGTTGTGTACGCAGATCATATTGCCGGCCGCGCCGCCGATAGCCTGCAGGGCCACCATCCAGCCCGAGTCAACCCCGATGCGAGGGCCCATTTCGAACTGGAACAGGGAAAACATCATGTTGCTGACCGTGTTGCTGCCGGCCACCGCGGCGCCGATGCCGCCGATGAACGGGGCGAAGATCGGATATGCGGATCCGGCGAGGGCAGCGACGCCGTCGGCCAGGGCCACTGGCATCCGCTCGTAGCCAGCCAGGCCGCCGTTGGTGTTGAGGAAGATCTGCACCATCGGGACCGTGAACACGAGGGCGATCGAGGCCGCGGCGCTGACCTTCAGCGACGTTGACCAGGACCTGGCGTAGGCCGCCGGTTCGATCCGGTGGAGGAAAAACGTCACGAGTGAGACGACGATGAAGATCGAGCCGGGCAGATACAGCAGCTGCACGCTGCCGGAGATGGTGGTGCCGAAGATGTTCGGCCAATCCACGCTCACCGCTTGCAGCCAGGCACCGAACGGCAGCGGGATGCCGAGCAGCGGCACTTCCTTCAGACGGGTCAGCACGAGAAGCAGGGCCACCAGCACGTAGGGGAACCATGCGCTGATCATGCTGATCTCGCCGTGAGCCGACTTGACGTCCCGCACTTCTACGGAGCCGGTCCACTCAGACGGCCATTTGGACTTGTCCTCGAAGTCCCAGGCGTCTTCTGGCGCCGGCACGAGGAACCCGGCCTTCGCCGCCGACACCACGATCGCCAGGCCACACAGACCACCCAGGAGTGCGGGAAACTCGGGGCCCAGAAGGTAGGCGGCGGCCAGATAGGGCATGGTCATCGAGAAGGCCGCGAACAGCGCGAACTTCCAGACTTGCAGCCCATCGATCCAGGAGCGGGATGGGCCGAAGAATCGGGTCATGGCCGAGACCAGGAACAGCGGAATGAGCGTGCCGGCAATCGCGTGAAGCAGAGCCACTCGTTGCGCGAGGAACGCGAGAAAATCGAGCCAGACGGGGTAGCCGGCGGCGATCGCATACGCTTCGACGGCCGGTGCGCCGATCAGGCCGTTGTTGACGCCGACCAGAATCGGGGTGCCGGCGGCGCCGAAAGAGACCGGCGTGCTCTGGATGATCATCCCTGCGGTGACCGCGGCCATCCCGGGGAACCCGAGGC